>RXJR01000001.1:0-300000 GCA_003963305.1 Candidatus Melainabacteria bacterium
CTCGGGACGAGTGCGTTCCATGGCTAGGCGGGACGAATGGCGTTCCGGGCACTCGGGACGAGTGCGTTCCATGGCTAGCCGACTGGTCTGAATACTCGGGTAAAACTTCCGTAGTCCATGTCGGTCAACGGTCCAATGTGGTCGCTTGCCTCCATGCCATTTCCGAGATAAACAAGAATATGCCCATGAGGGTTGGTGCGAGTCGTGCCGTGCACAACAATGTCGCCGGGTTTCAGTTTGCTGTTTTCAGGAATCTCCTGAAATTGATTATCACGAGCGAGACGACCTGCCGCCATATAGGCAGATCCACCGTGAATGTTGCCGGTGCCGGCCATGTCGAGAGCCGTAGCTACGCCCTTAAGGCAGAGTCCATGTGAATCCATACGTCGGGCTACAAGCTTGGCGTCACGACAAATGGTTGCTGCAAGATTTGGATCACCATTGACTGCACCCGTGGCGTCGGTGCCGTTTCCGGCAGCCGCATCGGCGATGGCGGCGGCTCTGCTGTCTTCGACTTCCTTGGCTTCCTTAGCAATCGCATCGGCAGTATCAGGAATGGACTCAGTGTGAACGCCACCGGCACTCCATTGCTCATAAGATCCGTCGCCGTGAATAACACTGAACGTGCCGTTCGGCTCAACCAGTGGCACTACATCCGCAGATTTGTTGTTGCCGTCAAGCCACTGACCGTTATCTCTGTGAAGCTGATAGCCGTATGCGTCAATCTCAGTCAAACTGCCATTCTGGTCATACTTGAAACGGCTTATCTTGCCACCACCATTGATGATTTCAGTGGGCATTGTCTTATCGCCAAATTTGGCCGAAACAACTTCGCTACCGCCAAGCCTGAAGTCAATTGATTTGAATTGAGCATCACTGCCGTCTCCGGTTTGAGTGACGGTTAGACGTCCAGAGTCCGAAGCGCTCAGTGTGCCGGCAATTGGAGTGGCTCCGTCGATGGAGACCATTCCGTTTTCCGATTTATACGAATGCGTCTTACCATCTTTTCCTGTCATAGAAAAACCAGTCAATTGATTGCTTGCATCGTAAGAGAAACCGGAAGCCTTGTTGCCATTGCTGTATTCAATCGATGTAAGATGCTGGTCCTTATCCCAGTGAACGACCGTTCCAGCCCATCCTTCCTCAGTAGTGGCGCCGGACTTGTCAGTGATTTTGACTGCGCCTTCCTGCTTCGGATCCAGCGAAATGTCTAATGGTTTTTTGTGATCCGGATCGGCAGACGAATAGAATTTTCCGTCATCGGCTTTCGCATAGGAAACCTTCTTTCCATCGCGCTCGACGGTCATCGCAGAAAGTTCGCCGTCTTTATATTCAAAAGTTTTAGAGGAGTTGCGATTGGTTTCGTGAGTGATCAAGCCGTTCGCGTCGCGGTCGATTGTGCCACCCCATGGTGAGATAGTGGTAGAACTTCCGTCTGCATGGCTGAGAGTTTCACGCCCCTTGGCGTTAATAGTAACTACATCGTCAGTGGACTTTCTTGTTTCCTTGCCGTTTTCGTATTCATGATACTTGCCATCTTTGGCATCATATTTCCAGGTGTCACCACTTTTGGTGGTCCATGATTGAACGTGGTTGTCTTTGTCGTAAGTAAATGTGGTGCCATGAGCTTTGGTCACGAGGCTGGCACTTCCATCAACGGGAGAAGTGCTTGCTGTACTGATTCCGCGATATGCAAAGTTCGTATCGCCAGTTTCAACAATATCTAAGTTTGGCAATATGCCATCTTTGTGCAACTGCTTAGTAACGGCAGCCAGGTCGTTTTTGAACGTTTCCTTGTCTACCTTTCCATTCGTTGAATCTTGCTGACGAAGCGCGAACAGTTCCTGGTGAAGCCGTTGGGCATCAATGTGACCATTCTGATTGGCGCTCTCGATGCGACTGACTGTCTGCTGAACACGATCGGTAGTATCGGCGGTGGTTGGTGGCATAGTAAGGGCTCTTGTCGAGGCTGAAGGTGCGCTCACACAACGAACTCTGCGACTCCGGGAAATTGGAGCCGATGTTTTTGCGACTATCGAATTGCGATAGCAGCCGAGCCACTGGAGAGCAGGTATATATTTATGGGCAAAAGCAGTGTAACAGAATCCAGACAGTTGTCAACATCAATTAAGACAAGCCCTGACAGACTTAATGCGCCCAGACTAAATGCGCCCAGGCTTAATGTTTGCCGACAAAGTAAAATAAGTAAGGTCGAGCCGCTGAGGAGATCTAATCTGCATGAAAACGGCACGCAATCGCACCGCCTTCATTCTGCTCGCCGCACTCGTCTGTACAAGTTCTTGCGGCAACATAAAAGAGGTAGACAAAAAGCGGCTGCCGCCTATCTCGAAATCACGTCCAATTGGCAGCCCAGCGGGGCCATCAGATTCTGCTTCGATTAAGCGAATCAACTTCAATCCAACCGGTGAAACCAGCGACTGGACCTTGCCAGCAAGCAATTTTGTTGACCCGAAGCGAACCAAAGATGTCAAAACGAACAGTCTGATGCGATACGAAGGCTCTGTCGTCGGCTTCGTCAAATTCGACAAGCCCGGATACCTGCAAGAGCGCATCTATGACGATGTTTATGGCGACATCTACGGCGGTTGGTCTTCTCACAAGGTTCAAATAAAACCGACCAAAGAACCAGTATACGTATCAGTCGGATTGGGATACACCCGCGACGACGCGGTGCAAGAAGTTTGCTGGTTTCCCGAGGGCGCGAAAGAGGGTGTTGTTCTTTATTCGACGGCGTATCCTGAGATAGGTGAAAAGCTTACAGCCGCCGATGTTTATGGTCCAGAGCAACTCGGAAACGAGTACCAGTTCCACGATACGGTCGCCATTAACACAATAAATGAGAACCTGAAAAACGGCAATGTCGACCAAGCCCAGAAAATCCTCAAAGATTGCGCCCAGGCTCTCAGCAAAATGAGAGATTCGCAGGACGGCAGTAGCCATGCAATTATTCCGGCAAAAAATCTGAACACACGAAACTGGGCAATGGTTCGCGCTTATGAATTAGGTCTTGCACTTGGCGAACCAAATTTCAGAACAAAGACGAAAGCTCTGGAAGACGTTCTGAATGGTTCACACTGGCCGAAAGACACAGCGGACCCGACCGAAAGAGAATACCGCGACATGCTGCCCATGTATGCGTGGCTGAACGAACAGCTAAACGGAAAACACAGTGCTCCGCCGAAGGTAGACGAATCGAAATCTTGTATTGCCGGTCATGATCCAAAAACTGTAACGGAATACCTTTTGTCAGACAAAGCATCCGAAGATGACAAAGCAAGAGTAATGTTCACTAACATTGACTTTTGGGTCGCTGTGAAAAATTTCCTGCGCAAAGATTTTAAAGAATCAGAGAAGCATTTGAATGCTTTCTTCAATGACAGACACTCCAAAGGAGATGCATTCGAAGTCGCGGCAGCAGCCAAACTCAAAGACTTCGAGTTTTTTGAATTGCATCCAGAGAAGTAAACTGGCAGCCCAAAGAAGCACTCCAGAAATATTTCACAAGCTTCGGTGAGAATTGTATGGAGCGCTGCTGCGCATACACTCCGACAGTCTCCTGATACGCTGCTGAGCAGAGTCTTGAAGGAGGTGCGATCGGAAACCGTCTTTCAAGAAGGAAATCATTATGGTATCTAAAAAGCTTTTGTTGACACTGATCGCTAGCTGCGTCGCCATATACACCAAATGCAGTGCCAATGCCAATGCCAATGCACCAGAACGGATACCGGGCTTCAAAGGCGCGACAGCCTGGCTGCGCGGAAAAGCTGTAGGACAAGATGACCTCCGAGGAAAAGTGGTGCTGGTCGACTTTTATACGTCTCGCTGCTCTAACTGCCTGGCGGCGGTTCCGCATATTTCTGAATTGCATCGGCGGTATAAAGATCGAGGACTGGTGGTAGTTGGGGTGCACACTCCGGAGTTCGAGGAAGAGCGAGACCCAAAACTGATTGAGAAAACAGCGCAGCGGCTTGGTGTCGAGTATCCAGTCGCAATAGACAATGATCATGCAATCTGGAACCTCTATCACAATCAATACTGGCCAAATCTGATGCTGTTCGATAAAACTGGAAAGCTTGTCTATGCTCACGCCGGTGAAGGTGACTATGAGCAAACAGAGCAGGCCGTGCAGGCGCTGTGCAACGCCCCGACTATTTAGTAGACGCTGCTGGATTTCCGGATAAGCTTACCCGTGATGCGATTTGCACAACCTTAGTAGCACCTTCCGCATTGTGCCTATTCTGTCATTCGGTTCGAGCGGTGCCAGATTAGAATGCGGTTTTAACGTGAGGTGGTCTTGCGCCTAGTATGACCATAAGCCATACTATGAGTATTACCACTGAAGCGAAGCTGAAGGTTACAGTGGATGAGTTGAGAGGCTAAACAAGTGAAAGAAAAAGTGACGGTCTCCATAGACCCTGAACTCTTGAAGATAGTTGACAATTTTGTTCAGAACTCGACGGAAGGCGGCGTGTCTAGAAGTTCGGTGTTCGAGCAAGCCTTGCAGCTATGGAAACAAGAACTACGCGATGCATTCGATGAGCACTACTACTCTCAACATGCAGACGCGCTAAAGGATCCATCCTGGACCGCAATAACAACTGAAGCTGCTAGAGCTATTTGGCGAGAATAAGGTCCGGGAAAATTACGACCGAGTTCCGAATTGAAAACAGGGAGAGAGGCTAAAAAATGACATCAAATCGGCCTTTTCCGCCTGCATCGTTCCCACAGATTGGCGAGGTCTACTGGGTCAACCTGCCTAATCAACCAAATGATCCACATCAACCCAGAACGGCGATTGTAATATCGCCTAATGGTAGAAACAAAAGCTGCAATGACATTATCGTTGTACCCACAACGTCATCAGCTAAGTTTAGAGCACATCCACTTGTACACGTACTTCTGCCAGCCGGAGAGGGGGGCTTGAAGCGCAACTCAATCGTGCGCTGCGATCAGGTAACAACTATAGATAAGTCACTATTAGGAAGCGGTGCTCTCGGCAGCCCGATCGGCGCAAAATATCAAGAACAAATCATAAGAGGTGTTAGGCGAGCGATAGCCGATCCTACAGCCTAGTCAATCTTTACCAGTCCATACAGGCACCCATTCGACGAAACTCAATCAAAAATCTTACCCGGGTTGAGCAAATTTTGAGGATCTAGCGCTTTCTTGATCTGCCTGAAAATGGCGAGTTCAGCAGGTGTTCGACTGTAGCTTAGTGCCGCCTTCTTCAGTAGTCCAATTCCGTGCTCGGCCGAAACGCTGCCACCGAACTTCCTCACGGTTTCGAACATCTCTGTATCTGCGGCGTGACAGATATCAAGGAACTCAGATTTCTCCATCTGCGGTGGCTTCAAAAAATTGACGTGAAAGTTTCCATCACCCAAATGACCGAAGAGAAATAATTTCAAGTGCGGATAATTGCTTGAAAGGAGCGCCTGCATCTCAGTTGCAAACTCGTCCAATTTCGCAATCGGCAGAGCAATATCATTCTTATAGACCAGTCCTTGAGCAGCCAGGCTTTCGCTGACCAGCTCACGCAATGCCCAGAGATCATTGCGCTCCTCGTGTGAATGGGCAAGAACACCATCTACGATCAAATCATTTTCGAGAGCGATTTGCATCCACTCGTCAAGTTTCTGCTTCTGTTCTGCACTCTCGGCGCACTCGACTTCAAGCAGAATATAACTGTGGGCTGCAGACGCGAATGGACTTTTGCGTTGGCTAAATTTGAGCACGCTCTCGAGGCAATCATTGGTCAAATATTCGAACGTGAGAATAGTGAATGGTCCATTCAACTTAGTGTGTTTCAGCAGCTCGAGAGATGCAGCCAAACTGCTAGTAGCAAAGAAAAACAGTTCGGTGTGGATCGGCAAAGAAGTAAGCCTGAGCGTAGCTTCGGTGATGATGCCGAGAGTTCCCTCCGTGCCGATAAAGAGCTGCGAAAGTTCCATCCCCGTGTTGTTTTTCTGCAACGAACCATTCAACTCTAAAATGTCACCACCAATGGTGACAACCTGCAAGCCATTAACCCAATTGCGAGTCAAGCCATAGCGAATCACGCGCTGCCCACCGGCATTTGTGGATATGTTTCCCCCGACGTGACTGGACCCTTTCGAAGCGAAATCAATCGGCCACGTCAAACCCAAAGGTGCACAATGTTCATGCACAGCTTGAGTGATAGCGCCAGCCTGGACACGCACGGTCGAGGAAAGCAGGTCAACGGGGAAGATTTTGTTCATACGTGCCAAGGACAGGACGACTTCGCCGTTTGCGGCTACTGCGCCTCCGGAAAGACCGGTCCTTCCGCCGGATGGCACAACGGCGACACCATGCTCACTGCATAGTCGCAAAAAGGCAGCCACTTCATCGGTGGTTCGCGGAAACACTATCGCAGCTGGTGCGGGGTCGTATACTCGAGTCCAGTCGCGTCCATATTCAGCCAGATCTTCGGGCGCGACGGTCATAAAGTCAGCCGGAAAGCACCTGACGATTTCTGAATTCAAATCAAGAGGCAACGCTTTGTTCAACTGAAAAAACCCTGGGTAAAAGATTGCACCGAGTCATTGATTTCTCGTGGTGTCATTTGAGCAAACGGTACCACGTATTCATTAGATATTCGTGGGTTGAGATAGTAACTATCAATTGGTATCAGAGGCAGTGCCGCTGCGCGAGCCAGCTCCATGATCTCCGTTTGAGTTTTATAGTCGTCAAAGCGAATGTACTGATGCAGTCCAGCCGCTTCCTTCGAGAAATAGACATGACGAGAAAGCCTGTCTCCCAGAGCCGCAATCAAGACATTACGGCGCTCTAGATAAACTGTTTTATTTCTCTTTATCGTACGCTCAAGATCGCCATCCTCGATAAAATCAGCCATCGCATGTTGCTCGATCAAAGAAAGTGCATCGCGCTCGGCAACCTGCCGCACAGATTTCGCAACAGGCAAAAGGTCCTTCGGCAGCACCGTAAAGCCGTTGCGCACAACCGGTCCCAGTACCTTCCAGAAAGTAGACATGTAGATGACGCGCTGGTTGTTGCTGCCGAATAAAGCGGGCATCGGTCGCGAGGTATAACGAAATTCGCTGTCATAGTGATTCTCTATGATTATTACATCGCGCTCGTTGGCCCAGTTCAAAAGCGCATCGCGGCGCGAGGGAGACAACACTGCTCCGGTTGGCTGTTGATGCGACGGACTGATGAACAGCAACTTCACATCATCTTTGATGGCGAACAGTTTTTCGACATCGATACCATCAGAATCTACCGGCACGGGAATCAACTCCGCCTGATGAGCAGAAAAGATACGACGCGAACCGGCGTTTCCCGGGTCTTCCACGACGACACGATCGCCAGGATCGATTAAAAGCTTGACGATAAATTCAAGAGTCGGATGCCCACCCGAATGAATTGAAATTTGCTCGCCACTGCATGCGATGCCCTGAGCCCGACCGAGATATCCGGCGATGGCGTCACGCAGCGCGCGTAAGCCAAATGAATCTTGCGAGGGCTGTAGCAGCTCGCTATTCCGCAACGCATGCTTGGCTAAATGCCGCCTCCACAACTTAATGGGAAACTGCGAAATCGGAGGTGCCCCGGTGGAAAAATCTTCCAGTTCACTCGGTTCGCCAAGCTGACAGGCCCGTTTAGCAAACACCGAGATCCGACTGGAGAAATCAACATGGGGTTGGTCGGACGGACCTGGCTGTGCTGATTTGATGTCTGGCGCAGCCAGGACCGTTGTTCCACTCGAGCTGGTCTGCAGGACGTTCTGCGAAACGAGCAGCTCATAGGCGCTGATTACCGTTTGTCGAGACACACCGAGGGTTTCGGACAATTTCCTTGTCGTCGGCACGATATCGCCTTGCTTCAGCAACCCGGTCGAAACTGCGTCACGGAAAGCATCGGCCAATTGCCGATAGAGTGGCGCAGGCAGTTCAGAGTTCAGTTTAATCGGGAAAAACTGCATGAGACGCTCGTACTGGCTTTGGGCGTTCTCTTGCAGGCGAGTTCGAAACGAGATCCGTAAAAATGGACATTACAACAGCCTTGAGGAGAGACATATTGCAAGTAAAACAGTAACTGAACGGCTCGATACTCACCCCAAGAAACTTATGCTCCCGGGTGGAGATGTCCAAAATATCACAAACGTCCAGCTGGAGCGCAGCCGTCCCGGCTGCAACAGGCACTGAGGCGACCTCAGCCTGGCTAGGGGATGCGGGGGCGTGTTTCATCGAATCCTCCTTAAGAGAATGGGCGGTGAACAACTTAATTAGATTGGGCAAGAGGAGCGCCGTCGCGGTCGTTTAAGACGCGCTTCGGTAAATTGAGTATGCACCCATTCCACTTGAGAACCACCAAGATTAAATGGTCCTGTCACAAAATCGATCGTGGCCTTGGTCGAAAGTCCGAAAATCGGCCTGAACTCGTTAATTCAATGGCGCTCGCTAAATCAATGGTGCCGTTGCTGTGCAGCCTCAGAACTGATGATTTCTTTGACCTCGCCCGCGTTTGATGTAGTCGTGATGCCGGTATTGAAGTTCGCCACTTCCTGCAAATTTGTCACCTGCGACTGGAGCTGGCGAACCTGTTCCTCTAGCGACTCCAAACGTAAGCGGTACTGGCGCTCCTGTTCGGGACCGAGTTCCTGGAATTTGAGTCTCAGTCGCTCAGAGAAGGCATCTGCAATAGGAGCTGCTACCTTCATGATTCCAGTGATGACTACCACGGCAATCAATATTCCAGCTAGCAGCTCTATGACAATCATTGTTTCTCTCCTTGCTCTTCTCTAACTACTTCTTCTTGCTTCTTCTCTAATTATGCCCATGATTACTTACTAGCAGCATGGTGCGCTGCATCATCTTTCGGCTTGGGCAGCTGCATTTGCAACATAGTGGCGAAGCCACCAGATGAGCCACCGGAGACAATCATAGTGTCAGGCAACACACCGTCCCACTTTTTCACGCGCTCCCACTCGATAAGTGTTGGCGATTTCTGCAGAGCCTGGCTCTGCAACTCGATTGACTTAGCTTGAGCTTGCGCGTTGGCAACAGTAATTTCAGCTTCTTTTCTCGCCTTATCCAACTCATAGGACTTCTGCAAAGCTTGTTGTTCCATTACCTGTTTCTGCGCAATGGCTTGCTGCAACACTTCCGGCAGTCCAACGTGTGTAATTGGAATGTCGACGACTTCAACCAATCCCTTCACGTTTTCACGAACCATAGCTAAAACCTGATTTTTGATCACGTTAACGTTCTTCGTAGCAGCGTCGGCTTTGTACTGCGAGACAACCTGTCTGAAAGCTTCTTGCACCTGTGGAGCAACAAGACGGTCAAAGGGATCGCCGGCATACTTTTCGTAGAGCACCAGAACCTGACCTTCCGGAATTCGATACAACACCTTGTAGCTGATGTTAATCGGCTGCTGGTCTGAAGTCAGAGGATCGGCTTGTCCATCTTTCGTATCCTGCTTGACGCTATATTCAGTGATTCTGTCAGTGAGCGGATTGAAGAATTGCAAGCCGGAATTTAACAGGTTACGGTCCATCTGACCAAGCGAAACCTTGACGGCACGCTGACCCGGTTCAACAACCGTGCAGGCTGACAGTGATGTAATACAAACTAACGACACAAACAATTTAGGCAATTGCATTGCGCCCCTCCTTTTATTTTGATTTGAATTCTGTGAGATCGCCGACATGGCGACATTCTTCGATTTAGTTGCGTTTACGACAAAACAGTCGCTGTTCATGCGCATTACGGTGGGGGTATGCTGCCGATTTCGAATTTAGCTATGGTGTTCATGGTCATTCTCTTGCTTCTTTTCTTTCTTTTTGCTTTCTATGTTTTATTAGTTCCACTATATATGTGCCCCCGTAGAGTAATGATTGTTGTAATCAATCCGTAATAAATCGGTCGAGTTGGAATTTTCTATAGGCAACCGATCTTGTCGCGGTACGATTTCTTAATCAGGCAATACGAGGACTCAATTTAGACAATAAAATTGGACAAGTCCACGCACGAGCTGACTCCATTTAGAGTCTAAACGTCACGAGATGCATAATTTCCCAAGGCGGAGCAGCCCCATGCGCTCGCGGACTGTCAGTAGCTCTGATTCACCGTAACAACTTGGTTATGTTCTACTCTTATACTAGTAATTAACTTTCTAGGTCTTTATCTAAATCTCGCTGTTCTGAATCCGAATCGAAGCGTGTGAATGCCCTAAAATTTAGGAAGCATGCATTCTGTCGCAGAAAAGGTTACTGTTCTAGCGCTCTTCTCTTACCGTAACCTTTGGGTTCTTCGCATTCTTTCGAGTCATAAAAAGGCTGGAAAATAATGAGTGAGAAAGTTAGTGACAAATCCCCATGCGTCGCACAAACGCAGCTGGACAAAATTGAGTCGCGAAGTTTTGATAGTGCGTCGTCTCGTCTGCTTGATGAAACAAAGAATACTGCGGAGACGCCGGTTAATAGGTCGAAAGTAGAATGTGCTCGTCTGGTCACCGAAGGAGTCCTTCCACCACTTCATCTTACCCAGAGCGGTGACACCGTCCGACCCTCAGCAGACGCCACTCCGGGCGGTGCGGAACCTACGGAAGATTTAAGTGCGGGCATGAATGCAGCCCGTAAAAACACGAAAGGCTGGAACACAGAGAACCCTCCCCCATTTACCAGCGTAAGCGAAAAACTGGGTGCCAGTAAAACTGTTTTTTGGGGCGATGATCATTTGGATGAATCGAGCCCACTGCGCTTTAAAAAAGCGTTGCCTGTTTTGAAAGAAGCCGGGGTCGACACCGTCGGAGTTGAACTACTTCGAGAAAATCAACAGTCCATGGTCGATGGCTATCTAAGCGCCCAAAAGGGCTCGCCCGAGGAAGCTTCAGCTGAGCAGCGCATTCGAGAGAGGTTAGAGCATACGGTCAACAAGGACCAGCTGTTGACAAACAAAACCATGGAATTTATAAAAGCAGCGAAAGACGCGGGTCTCAAGGTTCTATGCATTGAGCCGAACGGTGGCAATTTGTACTACGGCGGAGATCCTGGAGAAGGCGCAGCGGCACAGCGCGACACGAACTGGGCTGACGTAATCGAGGGTTACGAGAAGCGTAATCCAGACTCGAAAGTGCTTGTTATCGCCGGTTCCACACATTTTATCAAAATGCAAAACAACCCCACTCTGCCCGAAATCCTTTCGCGAAAAGGCGTTCCATCTGTAGATCTCACGCCGCCTTCTCAGTATTTCGAAGGTGAGATCTTGCTGCCAAAATAGGATGCCACTTAATAAGCAGAATGGGCATGATAAGACTGCGAGAAGTCGCTCACTCTGCTAATATGAGCGCAGGAGTTTTTATCACTGGTAGCCTAGATTAAGGTCAAACTGTGCACCAGAAGCAATTTCCAAAAGATCAAAACGCAAAGACGAAACTAGATAATCTGAAGGCAACGCCTGCAGCGCAGACTAGCATTGACAATCCGGCTGCAACACCCTTAGCGCAGACTAGCGCTGACAATCCGGCTGCGACACCCTTAGCACAGACCAGCGTTGACAATCCGGCTGCGACACCCTTAGCACAGACCAGCGTTGACAATCCGGCTGCGACACCTTTAGCGCGGACGAGCGTTGACAATCCGGCTGCGACACCTTTAGCGCGGACGAGCGTTGACAATCCGGCTGCGACGCCTGAAGAGCAGCAGGAAACAATGCAGGCTCCCATGCCCGACAGATTTATCGGAACTACGATAGCCGAGCGCTACGAAATCTTGTCGCTGGCAGGTAAAGGTGGAATGAGTTCCGTTTACCGCGCCAGACACGTTTTAACGCACCGAATAGTGGCGCTGAAGCTCATGCATCCACACTTGCTCACCGATGAAAACGCGGTTCGCCGGTTCCAGCAGGAAGCGAAAGCAGCGAGCCGACTGCATCACATCAATGCAATCTCAGTGCTGGACATGGGTGTAACAGAAGACGACCAACCATTTCTAACAATGGACTTTCTGGAAGGTCGCTCGCTCTCAGAAGAGATTAGAGACTGCGGACAAATTGAGCCGATTCGATGCATTCACATATTTCTGCAGGTCTGCTCGGCACTGGCACATGCCCACGATCAACGCATCGTGCATCGCGATTTAAAACCAAGCAACGTGATGCTGATGCAAGCCGATGATGATCCCGATTTCGTCAAAGTGGTCGATTTTGGTATCGCCAAAATATTGCGAGAAGGCAGTGAGTCTCTCAAGCTAACGGCAACTGGAGATGTCTTCGGAAGCCCTTATTACATGAGCCCCGAGCAGTGCATGGGCAATCCGCTCGACGCACGCTCGGACATCTATTCGATGGGATGCCTCATGTACGAGGCTCTTACAGGCAGAGTTCCGCACGAAGGAAAGAACGTGCTGGAAACGATGTACATGCACACAAACCTCGCAACACCAGCACTTACCGACATCGAAGCAGATCCGCGTCTAAAGCTCAGACTCGATCAGATCTTGCAAAAGTGCATGGCGAAAGTACCCGATCAACGCTATCAAAGCATGATCGAACTGCGCGACGATCTGATGACTCTGAGCGACGCACCGCAAAAGGGCTTCAAAATTGCAGCTCAGCTGGGCATTAATGCCGCTGACCAGGGTAGAAAACTCGACAATAGATTAGCTGCCGTATCTTCAAAAAAATTGTTCTGGGTCGCAATGCCACTACTTGCGGTGCTGGGAACTATCGTCATATCATTCGGGTACTACTGGTTGAGCACATCAGGAGACCCTTCGCCATCGGACAGAGAATTGTTGCCGATACGAAATTTATCCGGCAATGAAATTGCTGAGAAGATGGTCGACACCACGGCGGCTCAGTGCAAATCATCAGACGAGGTTCTGAAGGAAAGCCTGAAAGTGCTGGGCGATACGGAGCAAGCTCATGACCGGAATGTCATGCTCTACAACACCTTGCTTAAGTCTCACAAAAGTTACAGGCCCGAAGAGTTTTATCAATTAGTGCAACGTTACGGCTTCTATTTCATGAAGTCCGGCGATTACGGCGAAGCAATCGACGCGTTTGAAACGGCCATTAACACATCCATACAGGGAAAGTTTGCTCTGCCACTGGAGAACGCTGGGCTGCAAGCGGCTATTGTTGAATGCCTCATGTCGAGCGGTGACGGCACGAAATTGGACAGAAATTTTTCAGACAGCACCAGCGCCACCGTAAAGGCGTACAACCTCGCACTGCAAGCCAATTTTGGATTTCATGAGAACAATGTCAACAGTACACCACTAGCAATAACCAATCTGGGCAATCTGCTCGAACTCAGCTCCATGAGTCCCGAGCGCTTGAAGCCCGGTATCAGGATTTTTCAGATTTTGTACGGACTGACCGATATTCCACCTGGTTTAAAAGCCAAGGTTTATTATCAAGCAGCGCAGTTTTTGCTCAGTTGCGAAGCCAATGGATTGAAACAAATTCCAATGCTGGTCTTTAGTCCTCAACTGCAAAGACCAGTCATGGGCGCCAAGCCCACAGCGGAACTGACAGCAGAGATGTTGGATGGTTCGCTCAAAGCCTGGGAGCAACTGGAACGGAAACGAACAATAAAGAGAGCAGTCTTCTACAACGAAGGTGTCATTCACAACCGCCTCGGATTGATTGCGTTAAAGAGCGAAGATCTGGATCTGGCTGCTGCGGAATTCAACCTGGCATTGCAAAAGTTTGTGGACAATAATGAGAGTGAAGCAGCGGCAAAAGTTTTGTTCAATCTGAGCGATGTGCGACTGAAACAGCACAATTTGCCTGCTTACTACGAAACTCACCGTGACGCGAAGAGAATCTGGGACGGCTTGTTGCACCCTTTGAATCTCAGTCAGTTCAAAACATCGTAAGACCGAACTACGCGAGCACGGAACCGAAGACACACCGGTGGGCGCATTGCAAGCAGACAGCCCCACCCCTTGGAATCAATGAGCAACGAGGATAAATACCCTCAGATGTTCTAGAATTGGACAGCCTCAGACCGGTTATCAATAGAACCAATAAGCTTCCGCAGCAGCATTCGGGTGACGGAACAAATGAACCTAAACAACCACAGACAGTTTCAAGCGCTAAAAGTCTTCATGCTGTCAGCCTTGTTGACCATGCCTTGCCTATACGGCTGCGGTGCCGACAAAGTACCGACCGGTACCGAAGGTGGTGCTTCAAGTAATGGAACGTCGACAACAACATCATCCGAAAACTCATCAATATCATCAACGTCAAGTGCCTCGTCAAACGCAGGCAATTCCAAATCTCCTTTAGCAATTGTCGACCCACCAAACCCCGGTCCCTACAAAATAAAGCTGGTTGATGGGGAAGAGATGAGAGTGGGGCGATTTCCTGTGGGTAAGTTCGGCGGCTCGTTAGTGCGCTCAATAATCTCCGCAGATCCAAAAACATTCAACTATTGGGCGGCGGAAGATACCAGCTCGACGCTGCTTGCCAGCCACTTGTTCGGCGGACTGGTGACCGTCGATCCCTGGACCGGAGAAGTAATTCCGGACATGGCAGAGAGCTTCAAGGTCGATCCCGATGGTGTCACATACACCACCAAATTACGCAAAGGTCTGACATGGTCTGATGGGAAACCTATAACCTCGGCAGATGTCGCCTTTACATGGAATAAATTGATCGCCGAGGGCTACGGAAACTCATCGATCAGAGATGTAGTCAGCGTCGACGGCAAGATGCCCACTGTAACAGTAGTGGACGATTTGACCAACAAATTCGTCACACCGAAAACATTCGCTCCATTCTTGAGGCAGCTCAGCACACCAATTGCCCCTCAACATGTAATCGAACCAATTTTGAAACGCAAAGACGGCAAGGCAGCATTCCAACATTTATGGGCAGCCGATCTCGACCCGAAGACACTGGTGACGAGCGGACCATACACTTTGGCGCGGTTCGTTCCTGCGCAGCGGGTAGAACTGCAAGCCACAAAAAATTTCTACATGGTAAATGCTGAAGGTAAACGCTTGCCATATCTAGAACGGTTGATGTTCCTGATCGTGCCGGATCCGAACACAAATCTGCTCAAGTTCAGAGGCAATGAGTTAGATCTGACACCGGTGCGAGCCCGCGACGTTTCCAAACTGCTGACAGAACAAAAGTCCGGGAACTTCAAACTGAACAACCTCGGACCATCAATCGGCACAATATTCATCATGATGAATATGAACCGCAGAGAAAATTCAAAAACGCATAAACCATACGTCAATCCCATCAAATCGAAATGGTTCAACGACACTAATTTCAGACAGGCGATCAACCATGCAGTCAATCGGCAAGAAATCGTCGACAGCTATTTCAAAGGTATCGGCGCAACTTTGTTTACGGCTGAGCCCAGCGCCAGCCCTTACTTCAACTCCAAGCTGAAGCCATTCAAAAACGATCCGGACTACGCAATGTCACTGCTACAAAAGTCCGGATTTCAGAAGAAAGCTGACGGATTTTTGTATGACAAGGACGGAAACAAAGTCGAGATCAACATGCTCGCAGCCGCGGGAAGCACGTTGTACGAGTTCATCGGCAATATGATGGTGACCGATATGAAAAAGCTAGGCATCACCATCAATCTTTCGCCACTGGATTTCAATGTACTCAACGACAAAGTCAACTCCGGCGATTGGGAGTGCTGCCTCGAAGGGCTCTCCCCGGGAGATGCGCTCGAACCGAATGATGGTGCTAATGTCTGGAAGTCGACAGGTCGCATGCACTTGTTCGACCAGCGCCAGGCTGACGATGCCGGTAAAATCACCGCGTCTGATGTTCGTCCATGGGAGAAACGGCTCGATCAGCTTTTCAGCGAAGGTGCGCAGACACTGGATAAAGCGAAGCGTCATCAAATTTACGACGAGTATCAGCAGATCGTTTATGACGAAGCACCGTTCATTTATCTGGTAACACCTTCGACAATCGTTGCCGCGCGAAACACCCTGAAAAACTACACGCCGACTACATTGTCGCAATACACCAACGGTGTGCATAACGTTGAAGAGGTTTGGAAAGCGCCCGAGTGAACAGGAAACCCAGAGTAAACATGCGACCAGTTGCACAGCTGATCATCGCCTTCACAGCATCGAGTGTGATTCTGACTGGATGTGGCGCGGATAAGACAGTCAAGACTGCGACTGGCGGTAACAATGTTTCTCACAGCGGCGCAGATCCTGCACAAACTGGAGGAACTTCGACATCCACCGACCGAATTGCCAAAGGATCTTCTGAACAAAACGGAGCAGACTCTGCACAAACCGGCGAGACAGCCCGTACAGGCGTAATCCCAAGCAAAACATTGGAAGCGGCAATGTCGCACATCGCAAAGACACTGGAGCCGCCACCATTCCAACTGATTACAGCATCAGCCGATACAACCGATAAAGTCATTCCATCTTCAACGGATAAACCGATAGCGGAATTCTGGCAAGCGCGAGGTGAACCGGGCGAGTTTGGCGGCACATTCAATGTCGGCTCATTCGGGCAGGGTCCCAAAACATTCAACAAGTGGGCATCTGCCGACGCTGAAAGTGATGGCATCGGACAGCTCATGTACGAAGATCTTCTGGCACCTGATCCCTGGACCGGCGTTTACTATCCCAAACTCGCTAAAAGCTTCAGCGTCAGTCCGGACAAAAAAGAAATCACATTCATTCTTAGAAAGGGCTTGAAATGGTCTGACGGACATCCTCTGACCGCAGACGACGTTGTTTTCACCTTTGATACCATTGTGCGCAAAGGCTACGGAAACTCGAGTTATCGAGACGTATTATCAGTTAACGGCAAATTCCCGGATGTCATCAAAGTCAACGACTTAACTGTAAAGTTCCGCACAACGGTGCCATTTGCACCAATTTTGAACGGTCTTCGAGTGGCTATCGCACCAAAACACATCCTAGAACCGATAACGCGAAAACCAATTGCTGAATTCTCAAAATTCTGGGACGTCAACACAGATCCGTCAAAACTTGTTGTCAGCGGTCCCTTCAAAGTGTCCAGATATCTGCCTGCACAACGAGTTGAAATGACACGGAATCCACTCTACGCAATGGTTGATCGGCACGGTCGGCGATTGCCTTATCTAGACAAATTCAACGTTGTTATCGTGCCGGATCAAAATACTGAGATTTTGAAATTCTACGGCAATGAAATTGATTTTCTAGACATACGCTCGGTGCGCGGCTCAGATGCCGCGACTATGAAAAAGCGCGAGGCTGAGGGCGGATACAAAATGTACAACCTCGGACCCGACGACGGCACAATGTTTCTCATGTTCAACATGAATAAGCGAAAGGATGCGAAAGGGAAATATTACGTCGATCCGATCAAACAGAAGTGGTTTGAAAGCAAAAGCTTCAGACAGGCAATCAGCCATGCCATCAACCGAAAAGCAATCATCAGCAATGTTTTGCGCGGCGTGGGATTGCCTTTGTACACGGCCGAGTCGCCGGCATCCATCTACTTTGACCAAAACCTTGAAGGCTATCCACAGGATTTGGAACTAGCAGCAGACCTGCTGCAAACTGACGGGTTCAGACGAAAAGGCGAATGGCTTTACGACAAGGATGGACATCAAGTCGAATTCACTCTCATCACAAACGCCGGAAACACTACTAGAGACGGTGTCTGCGTAATGATCGTGAACGAGTTGAAAAAGCTCGGCATCAAAGCGAATTATCAACCAATCGATTTCAACATAATGATCGATAAAGTTGAAAACAGTCTGGAATGGCAAGCCGTTGTTATGGGATTAACCGGCGACAAACTCGAACCATATAATGGTGCCAATATTTGGAAAAGTGACGGACGCCTGCACTTATTCAATCAGCGCCTGGCTGGACCCGACGGCAAAGTAGCGGTCAAAGACCCTCTCGATTTCGAAGAGGTCATCGACAAATGTTTCGATCGCGGTGCCACCACATTCGAACCATCGCAGCGCAGGAAATGGTTCGATATGTATCAGCAAATTGCTTATGAAAAACTTCCATTCATCTACTTATATTCTACGCTCGATATAACGGCGATGAAAAATAAAGTCGGTAATTACATGCCGACGCCGCTTGGTATCTGGTATACGCCCAAAGGCAGTTTGCATAATATCGAAGAGATTTATATCAAGAAGGCGGTTCACTAAATGTCGGTGCCTATCTATATTCTCAAACGAATTCTGCAGGCGCTGCCGTTACTCTTCATCATTTCAGTAATGAGTTTTACGATGCTGAAATTGGCACCAATTGATCCGCTGGCTCATTTACGAGCGAACCCCGCGATTTCCCTGTCGGCTATCAAGGCAGAGGAACAGCGACTCGGCTTGGACAAGCCGCCGGTCGTTCAGTACGGAATCTGGATTACCAACCTGGTGCGCGGCGACCTGGGCATATCCACATCTGGTGCCAACGTTTTCGATCTGCTTATGCAGCGCGCTGGAAACACACTGAAATTAAGCGCTCTGAGTATTTTGTTCACCTGGCTGATTGCAATTCCAGCCGGAGTTATCGCTGCGGTCAACCGCGGAAAATTCTCGGACAAATTTTTCGGCGTATTAACATCAGTTGGAATGTCGATGCCGACATTTTTACTTGCACTGATGTTTTTGATGTTTGCGTTAGCTACACATCTCCTGCCGATCGGCGGTTTGACCAGCTCAAACTATTTCGAACTCGACCCACTGCATCAGGTGCTGGATGAATTAACACACCTGATTATTCCAGTCGCTGTTCTTACCTTTGTTTCGCTGGCTGGTATTCAGAGACAAATGCGGGCGAATCTGCTCGACGTTTTAAGAGCTGAATACGTCCGCACCGCGCGCGCAAAAGGATTACCAGAAAACACTGTCATCTACCATCATGCCCTGCGCAACGCCATCAATCCGCTGATCACTCTTCTGGGATTCGAATTCGCATCTCTACTGAGCGGTGCTGCACTGACTGAAACTGTGCTTGCGTATCCGGGGCTAGGACGGCTGACTCTGGAAGGCGTTCTTACTAAAGACATGAACCTGGTCATGGCTTCACTCATGCTGGGTGCGATCATGCTGATCACCGGCAACTTGCTGGCTGACGTTTTGCTGAAATTTGTCGACCCTCGCATCACGCTGGAATGATATGGAATCAGCCGTAGCAACAATCGAACCTGCAGTCGCCAGGGAGCCTTTACGGAAGACTCCCTGGGACCGACTCTGGGCAGACAAGCTGGCGCGCTTCTCTTTGATCATTCTGGCAATTCTCTATTTCTGTGCGGCATTTGCAGACCCACTAACTCCGTACAGCATGGATTTTAATGACGCCGAAGTGGCGAATGCGCCGCCAAGTATTATCCACTGGCACAACGTCAAAGGAGAAGTGGTCGCGCCTTACGTCTTGCAAGTGGAGCGCACCTTCAACCACGAGACCTACGAACAGCGCTACACCGAAATCGCAGGCGAAGGTTATCCGATACGACTTTTCATCAAAGGCGAGCCATACAAGATCTTTGGCATTATCCCCGGTGACATCCACCTCTTCGGTGTCTCGGAGCCGGGTCATTTATTCTTGCTTGGATCTGACATAAATGGCCGAGACAATTTTTCCAGATTATTCTTTGGCGCTCAAAAAAGCTTGACCATAGGATTCTTAGGACTATTCATCGCCTTCCCCATAGGCATTGTATATGGTGGCATGTCTGGTTTTGTCGGGGGTGCGATAGACAATTTCATGATGCGCGTCGCAGAAGCAATCATGTCCATTCCGAGCTTTTACTTGTTAATCGGACTGGCAGCAATGCTACCGCCTGAAATGACCAGCTCTCAACGTTTCGCACTGATCACTGTCATTCTCTCTTTCATAGGATGGGCTGGACTCGCCCGCGTAGTGCGAGGCATGGTGCTCTCAATTCGCGAAGAGGAGTTCGTGCAAGCAGCTCGCGCTGCGGGAATGGCTGAATTCCTCAACGTTGTAAAACACGTGATCCCTCAAACAGCAAGTTTTATAATCGTGGCGGCAACATTGCAAGTGCCGAGTTTTATTCTTTCAGAGAGCGGCTTGAGTTTCATCGGCTTGGGCATTCAACAACCTGATGCGAGCTGGGGCAATATGCTGAAGGCGGCGCTAGACAATGCGAACGAACTCGTCGATCAACCATGGTTACTCGCCCCTGGATTTCTTATCTTTGTTACGATTCTCTGTTTCAACAATGTCGGTGACGTCTTGCGCGACGTACTCGATCCTAAAATGCAAGGCAGGTAATGGAAACTTCTATCCTCTATTGGGCAATTAGCGGAGCCGTCGCGGCAGCGGCGTTAGCAATCACAGCTTTTAATGCTAAGCACTGGATAGGCGCACAAAAGTTCCTCTGTGAAGATTGCAAATTTAATTCCGCAGAAGACTGCCTGAAGCCAGAACGCCCCACGGCGCTCGACTGTACCGCCTACCGCCCGTCGAAAGAGACGCCCTGAAGGGCTCACTAACGAACTCCTTACACTTTTTGCGGAACATGAGACGACGGTTGCTTGTCTCATTAAATCAGGGAGATTCACAACCTTGTCTGAGCCGCTTAAGTGCCAGACCACACCGGTCTCCAGGGGGAAATATGACTGAGATGACGATATACGACAAGTACGCCAGAGAAGGCGAAGCGGCTGTCTCCGCGGGTGACTTTCGCGAGGCAGAAGCATGCTGGTACACCGCCATGAAGATCGCTGAATACTTCGGCGAGCGTGACCCCAGACTGACCGAAAGCATGGAAAAGCTGGCGGATGTGTACGACAAAATGGATCGACACCGTGAGTCCGAAAAGCTCAAATTAAGCATCGGCAAAATGAAGAGCCGAGTCACTGGAACAAACCTGCCACCTCAGGGTCCGTTTAACAATCACGCCAGTAACGTCAGCGCCTGACCAACGCGGACTGGTAGATAGTGACTGGTCTCCTTAATGGCGAGTCTCCATAATGGCGAGCGGGTCCTCCATAATGACGGGCCAACCCCTCTCGGGGGTTGGCCCTGACAATTAGTTCCGACTTTCGACCGAACTCTAGTTTCCTACCAGCGCAGCAGCAGCATTCGGAATTCCGTATCCGAAATAATTGATGTTGTAGCTTGGCGGTTGGATTGCCGTGTTGCGCAGAATCTGGAGAACCTGAGCGTTGGTCAGGAATGGACGTCGAGCCCAGACCTGAGCAGCGACAGCGCAAGACAGCGGGCAGGAGAATGAAGTTCCACTGGCGGTTAGCGGCTGGCTATTGACGTCACTGGAGACAACATTCACACCAGCAGCAGTGAACCATAGCGGATAGCCATAGGTCGAGAAGCTGGCCAGTTGCTGGCTCGAGTTGATCGCCGAGATGACGATCAGATAAGGCGTACGAGGACTGCAGTCGAACTGTCCGTCGTTTCCTGCAGAGTTAAACAGTAGACCTCCTGAATTGTAGAAATCCACAAACCCAGCAAAGAGAACAGGGTGAGCCGATTGATTTGCGTAAGTGTATGGAACTCCGGCATTGACACTCAAGTTAATCAACCGAACATGGCGACTCTCGAGATAGAACAACGAATTCAAGACGTCGGCATCAGTAGTGTAGAGCTGCCCGTTAAAGCAATCTACGGGAATGATCACCGACCGATACGCCGGAGCTGCGCCCAGAGTGAAATTGTTCGTGGATGCAGCAGCGCAGGTCGAAACGAATGTACCGTGATAGAAGCCATTCGAAGCGAGATCGACGTTTCCTGCACCGTTCGTAATGATGTTGATTCCTCTGTCAACGCGTCCGGCGAGGTCATTCTGCGAACCGTTTACACCCGTATCGATCACACCAATTGAGACGCCTCTACCGTCGCCCTTGAGGAGCCATGAGGTCGGAACGTTCATCTGAGGCAGCTGATATTGCTGCGAGAACAGGGGATCGTTCGAATTGCTCTTAGCACGCATATTTACCTGGACAGCATCAAAATGCTCTTTGTTTTTCGAGAGCTTCTTCATGGTGTCCTGCATCTTGCCGTCAGGAACCCGGATTAGATAAGCAGTGATACGACCATTCGACATCGTCTTAACGATTGTCCCATCAGCGTCGCGCAAAGCTTGTGAACACTCATCTTTGTCAGCGCCCTGGTGAGCCATGACCAAGATCTCATTCGGCACATATGCCGAAGCAGGAATCGTGCCTCCCACCACAGCACCCTTCGACTGCGCTAACGCAGGAGTGGCCGCGGCAATCAATATGGATAGACCCAGGGCCAACTGCCTGAGTCCAGTTAGTTTTTTTAGACGCATTAATCTAAAGCCTCTTATTGGGGGCTGAACGGGATTCGGGGGATTCCTTAGGATTAAATGAGCTAAGTTTTTTGCAATACTAGCACAGCGGTTATACCCGACTCAATTTAAATCGCATCTGGTTTCAGTGAAGTGCCTGCTGATTTTACGTAACAATATAAAGGATGATGATCTTGCATCGTGGCGCACTATCATCTCGAACATTTGAAGGTTTTCCGATCCGAACAATATTCGACGATGCACCGAATATGGTGCCTCTTCAAATTCATTTAGATCAGTAAAAGCAACTTACTTGATCCGACAATCACGATTGAAGTTAAAGGGAACTTGAACAGCGTTTAGACATTCTGAGCAAAATTCAGCCGGCAATGTTGCATGGATTACAACTGAACTAATCGCCCATTTGCATATTTGGTGCTACTATTCTTGATATCCACGCACTCATCAGAACCGGACCGGCCGAAGCTTGAACAAAAACTCATTAGCCCCGCTACGTTGGTTGATTGCACCGTTTGGTGCCACGGCCGCATTTGTAGCCAGTCAAGAGCTATTCTCGATAATTGCAGGTTTGATTAAGCCGACTTTAATTCCGTCACTGGCAATGTGGGCGGTCAGTGATTGGTGCAGTACCGCTTTCGCGATGTACACGGCAGTTGAAATTGCTCCAAGGAGAAAGGGAATGGTCGCGCTCGTCGCCGCCGTCGCACTTTCACTCTGGCACTGTGCCCTCATGGTCCTGGCTCCGCAGCACCCGATTTCAGCAAGCCATTCCCACGAAACCATTTGGATAACCTGCCTGGGCGGATTCGCCATCGCTGCCATTCTTGCGGCTCGTTTCATTCGCAACGAGCAATTCGACATCCCAGGCGACGAATTAGTGGAAGTAGTAATGAAACAGTTGGCCGAATCACGTTTACAGCTGGCGGCAGATTCACTGGACGACACCGTACTCGACCACGAGAGCTTCTCTGAAGATAGTGAAAAACCGACATATAAAACTGATCGCGATATGATCCTGCTCGAACGAGAGCTCCGCTACGTCAATCTACCGCGAACGGCGTACATCTCCGCCATCAGATTTGCCATTGCAGTTGAACGTGATGCCGCATTGCAAAACTGCAAAGGTGAGCTTTTGTTCTTCCATCAAATCGTTCTGGATAGTGCGATGAGGCTCAGCGTTATGAAAAACAGCGAGTCATTCTGGAAGACGACCGCGCACCAATTTCGCGCTTATGAAAATCTAACGGAAGAAGAGCGTCGCAGCCTTGTGGATCGAACCGAAGCATTGCTGCCGATCGAGCGTGAACCAGAGTCTGAACCTGCGGAAAGCGAGCTGATTGCAGAGCAAATGCTGCTGGAAGTAACAACAGAACTCGGACTGGAAGTTGAGCCCGAACTACAGTACGCGATGAATACTTGATTCCGCATGAACGACATTGAGCTGAAAGCTCTCGAATTGAAGCGCAAAGCCTGGGAAGTGCTCGACGGTAAGGCAGAAGCCGATGTTCTATTTCAAGAGCTATACAGGCTCGAGCGGCAGAGTCCCGACTTTCTGGAGTCAGTAGCGAAACAACTGGAAGCCGATAACGGGCGCTGGTCAGTGACTTCGGCCCTGCCGAACGCAGAGGTTAAGAGAGAACAGGCGACTCAGCGCATAGAAGAAATCTCCTTTCACGCACTTGACGAGCCGGTCAACGAACCACATGCTCATGAAGTTGGCAGAGAGCAATTTCAGCACGTATCTGTCCCTAAAAACGCCGAACTGGAGATGAGTCAGCACGCGGCTGAAAACGCTGAACGATTATCTGTTATTGTTTGGCGGTCAGATTATGGCGACCGAGCCTGGTTAGAAGATTTCGCCAAAGACATTAACAAAAAGAATAAGGATGAGAAATAGAGCGCACTTCCGTGTGCAGGAAACGAATTTGACGGAGCCAGAATGAAAACAGCCACTCTTCACGATGTATTTAAAAGATATGATGTCCGCGGCTTATATCCGTCCGAGTTGAATGAAGAACTCGCTTATCAGGTCGGCGTGCAGTTCGTGAAGCTTCTAAACGCCAGGACAGTCGTACTGGGGCGCGATATGCGCGTCAGCGGACCGCGACTTTTCGAAGCGCTCGCACAGGGCATCGCTGATGGTGGCGCACAAGTCATCGACATTGGATTAGTATCCACCGATGCGCTTTATTTCGCTGTCGGAAAATACCACTATGACGGCGGGATCATGCTAACTGCATCGCACAACCCCGCTGAATACAACGGAATGAAATTTACCAGAGAGAACGCTGAAGCGCTGTCTCTTGAAACGGGATTGGCGCAGATTCGCGACGCCATCATGAACGGTGGCAGCGGTGGACCCAGTGGCAGCGGTGGTAGCTATACCGATGCGAAGTCCGCACAAACACGAGCAGGCGCGACCCGAATAGAGCGGGACATTCTCGAAGATTTCGCGGCGCATTGCCTCTCATTTATTGATACGAAATCAATCAAGCCCTTCAAAATCGCTATCGACACAGGTAACGGAATGGGCGGAAAAATTATTCCTCCAGTCTTCAAACACCTGCCTTGCGAGATTGTACCCCTGTATTTCGAACTCGACGGAAGCTTTCCAAATCACCCGGCCAACCCGCTCGAACCGGAAAATATTCGCGACTTGCAAGAAGCGGTCAAGAAGCACAAATGCGATCTCGGAGTAGCCTTCGACGGTGACGCCGATCGAATGTTCATACTCGACGAAAAAGGGAATCTTGTTACCGGCGACATCGTTACCGCGCTAGTCGCAATCAACACATTGAAGCACCATCCGCATCAGACGATCCTCTACAATGTCGTTTGCAGCCAGACAGTGCCCGAAGTGATCACCGCGCATAGTGGCAAACCGAGAAGAGCGCCCGTAGGACATTCTCTAATCAAGAAAATCATGCGCGACGAAGACATCATATTTGGTGGCGAACACAGTGGACACTTCTATTTCCGCGACAACTGGTATGCGGATTCCGGCATGATCGCGCTGTTGCAATGCCTGCAAGTATTCAGTGAAACAGACAAAAAAATCAGTGAAATCATTGCTCCAATCGACAAACGATATCGCTCGGGTGAAGTAAATCGAAAAGTAAAAGACATTCCAGCGGCAATTTCCAAATTGGAAACTCATCACAAGAATGCGGAGCTAAACCACCTGGATGGCGTCACCATCACATATCCGGACTGGTGGATGAACGTGCGCAGCTCCAACACAGAGCCTCTGCTCCGCATCAACATCGAAGCAAACAGCGAAGATGTGCTGAATGCCAAATTAGAAGAGGTTCTAGCGCTGCTGGCATAGCAGAGCAATCTAATACGCTTTTCATCAACTCAATGTGGACCTTCGATAATTGCCTATCGAGGCCAATATTTAGTAAGCATTAGGGTTTATTTGACCGATAGGCGCCCGGTCTCTGGTAATCTGCCATTGATCGTCTCAAGTCTTCGGACTACTCACCCATAGGATTTGCATAGTGGACATTTCTGTAATCGGAGCCGGATACGTCGGACTGGTAACCAGCGCCATGCTTGCGCGTCTTGGCAACCAGGTCATAGCGGTTGATTCAAATCGAGAAAAATTGGAAAGCCTTAAACAAGGCAAAGCGCCATTCTTCGAACCGGGATTAGACGAGTTGCTGACTGATGCAATTAATTCAGGCTTTCTCAAGTTTTCAGACAGCATCGAACAAGCCGTCGCCAAATCAGAAGTGATCTTTATCGCAGTTGGTACACCACCGCTCTCGAACGGTGAGTCAGACCTGTCTCAGGTTATGGCTGTAGCTCGCGCTATTGGTCGTTCGCTTGACTCGTCGAGACGACGCATTATCGTTAACAAATCTACCGTTCCAGTCGGCTCGGGCAACTGGGTTGAAATGCTGGTGAGCCAGGGCGTTCAGAGTGTGCAACCAGTTGCGGCTGGCACTTCTCGCGCTGACGCCAGTCGTTCCAACGCTCCCGCTTTCACTGTGGTCAGCAATCCTGAATTTCTCAGAGAAGGAAGCGCGATAACTGACTCCTTCTATCCTGACAGAATCGTCGTCGGCGCTTCAGACGATCAGGCTGCAAGCCTGATGAAACAACTCTATAAGCCAATCTTGAGTCAGACATTCGAAGCTCCTGCTTACGCTCCACGTCCGGCAAATTTCACGACCGTGCCGTTTGTTATCACTGACGTGCCGAGCGCTGAATTGATCAAGTATTCCGCCAACGCGTTTCTTGCATTGAAGATCAGTTTTGCCAACGAAATCGCTGGACTTTGCGAGAAAGTCGGAGCCGATGTTCGTCAAATCGTACGCGGCATCGGGCTGGACAAGCGCATCGGCTCGAACTTCCTCAGCGCCGGCGTTGGCTGGGGCGGTAGCTGCTTCGGCAAAGATATTGGCGCGCTCCAACAAGTTGCTCGCGAATATAGCTATCCCACACCACTGCTGGAAGCGACCTGCGAAGTCAACGCTCGCCAGCGTCTTGTAGTGATCAAAAAGCTGCAAGAAGACTTGAAGATTTTGAAAGGGCGCACAGTAGGTTTGATGGGACTTTCCTTCAAACCAAACACTGATGACCTCAGAGACGCTCCGAGTTTAACGATTGCCAGACAACTCTTGAAGATGGGCGCATCAGTAAAGGTGTACGACCCTGTTTCCAATGAAATTTGCCGCACTATGAATCCAGATCTCGATCTGGTCTACTGCGACACGCTGGTGCATCTCGCCACCGATTCCGATGCACTCGTACTGGTCACGGAATGGGAAGAATTCATTCGCACAGATTGGAAAGCACTGGCGAAAGTCATGCGCTATCCACTCATTATCGATGGTCGCAATACCCTGCTTGAAGCTGATGTGACCGGTGCCGATTTGATTTACAGGGGGATTGGACACTAATGAGAGTACTCATCACAGGCGGTGCCGGCTTCATCGGATCACATCTCGTAGATCGCATGATCGCAGATGGGCACAGCGTTGTCGTCATGGACAACCTGATTACAGGCAATTTGCAGAACATTGCCCGCCATACCTCCAACACAAAATTCGAGTTCATTCATCACAACGTCAGCAATCACATTCACGTTGCCGGAAATCTCGACTGGGTAATCCACTTCGCATCGCCAGCAAGCCCGATCGATTACTTGAATTTGCCAATCGAGACACTGAAGGTGAACTCACTCGGCACCCATAACACGCTGGGATTGGCTCTCAGCAAAGGCGCCAAATATTTCCTGGCGAGCACCTCTGAATGTTATGGAGACCCTGAGGTTCATCCACAACCCGAATCATATTGGGGTCACGTCAACCCGATCGGACCTCGCGGTGTGTACGACGAAGCCAAACGTTTCGCGGAAGCTATAACCATGGCTTATCACCACAAACATAATCTGGATTCGAGAATCATCCGTATCTTCAATTGCTATGGACCGCGCCTGAGATTCAATGACGGCCGTGTCGTATCCAATTTCATTCACCAGGCCCTGACAAACAAGCCGCTCACCATATACGGTGAAGGTTCACAAACTCGCAGCTTCCAGTACGTTTCAGATCTGGTCGAAGGAATTGTGCGCTTGATGGGTGTCAAATTCCACGAACCAGTCAATCTCGGCAATCCGCAGGAGCGGACGGTTGCAGAACTGGCCACATTGATCAAGGAGCTCACCGGTTCCAAGAGCGAAATCGTTTATGAACCGCTACCGACAGATGATCCAAAGCGTCGCTTGCCGGACATTACCCGTGCCAAGAAACTGCTCGACTGGACACCGGAGAAAGACCTGGTGGAAGGGCTGAATACGACGATTGCCTGGTATCGCGAGCATCTGCCGCAGTTTGCTGCTGCGCAGAAGTAGTGATGCACCCGAGACGGGTGCGTTCCATGTTTCCGGCAATGCACCCGAGACGGGTGCGCTCCATGGCGAGCACCAGATTTGGTGCACGTGAAAATACAATCAAGCCCCTCTTCCGGTTCACCCACCGGGCAAAGAGGGGCCTGCTCCTAATTTGCTCTTTCGAGACGGAGAAATATTCGACTCCGTTAGACCTAGTGTCCTCGCCCCGCATGGTGAGACTTATCCCGGGAACCGTGAGGTTCATCCGCTGGGAGAGGGGTTCCGGACCATTCGATCTGAATCCATCATAGCCACCACTTAACAACCGGTCAAGAGGTAAATATCAAGTTTTAGAAACGGGACCAAATTGAAGCCAGCGCTGCTCTCCAGTCAGTCGTCTCACCAAACCGCCCCGAAAGCGAATGAATTGCTGCAATAAATGAATCTCAACTGCACTGATCGGAGGCTGCGAAAATTCAATCGCATGTCTCTTGCATAGATAGTCCAAATACGAACCTGGTGGTGGCGCCTTTTGTTTGTTCAAACCAATTCTACGAATCATCTCGTTCCAGAGATGAACCACAATAGACGCGCTTACCGCACTTTCGACAGTGCCAAACAAAGCTGGATCCCAGAAATATAAGTACTGATGCCACTCGATCGCATAACAAAGGCTGATGGGTTGCGCGCTTTCGGACAGATGAAAACCTTCTAAAGTTTCAGTGAGCAGTTTTGGACCTGTTTGCCCCCAGACCAAATTCTGCCCGCTCGCCTCCGCTCCTTCCAAACATGCTTGCATAACGGCACTGCCCGCCGGGAAATAGAGCATGCCGTTGTTTATTCGCTTGCCCTCCTCAAATGCGAAAAAAGAATCGTACTGAGGAATGTCGGCAGAAAGGCAGATGATGTCCATGTCTACCCACCAGCCGCCACGCTGTGCTAGTAGCGCATAGCGGAATTTATTGGCAAAAGCAGCTACGCTACCGGCTCCTGGACCGCTGTTGTAAAAGAAGACCTGGTCTCGCGGCACAATCTCGTTGGCATCGCACAACTCAGTACCAACAGGCACCGCCATCTCTTCATATGTGTAGAGACGGAAAGCATGTCCGTGATCCAGAAATGATTTGATACATAGCACCTCATATGGTGTCAAAGACTTCCCGTACCAGAATGAGTTGAACTGATGCTGCGACATCTACGACACCTTGCTTATGGCGCGAGAATACACCATAGACAGTTTAGGTTTTACAACTGGTGCGGAAAATTGCTCATTAAAATGCTTCAAAACATTGGCTGAATAAAGCTCGTTAACGGCTGGATTCAGCAAGGTCACTATGTTTTCCGCAAGTTCTTTTCTCTCGCGAGTTGAACATATCAATCCATCCACACCGTGCTCAACTATTTCTGTTATGGGCGGATAGTTGCTGCATACTGATGGAATACCAAGCGCCATAACATGCAGCAAAATCAGCGGCAATCCGTCGAAATTTGTCGGATAAGCAAACACAGTAATCGACGGCAGAATCTCATTCAACAGAGTGTCGCGGTCGACAGCCTCTTCCCAGATGATGTTTCGCTCAGCCGCTACAGCTGACGATAGCTGCGGCTTCGAACCGACTATATGCAGCACACAATCAGGATAGACTTTTCGCACTAGTTCGAAAGCTTCCAAAACAGCCGGACCGCCTTTGATCTCAAAATCTCTGGCAACGAAGCCGATCTTCAGGGGATTTGTGTGGCCGCGAGCAGCCACTGATAAAGGCAAATACGGAGGGATAATATCAACTTTAGAGCTTGGAACGAGACCCTTTTCGATGTACCAATCACTCATGAACTTAGTGAACGCGATAGCATCGTCAGCGCCCTTCAATCGATATGATGGATGCACCAGTCCCGTTAAAACACAAAGCAATATCTCCATTCCTTCGGTTAGTTTCAACTTGATCTCTGAAAAATTTCTCGCGTCACGGTACAGAAAATGATGCGAAACGGAATTGCTCACGACGAGCGGACAGTCCAGAGAGACGAAACGAACACCAAACATATGCAAATGAACGATGTCATATGCGCCGGGACTAACTGAAAAGAAGCGAAATGGCTCCCAGAAGAGAAGCCGCCTCTGACGACACCAATCCACGAATCGCAAGAAGCACCACAAAAAGAGTTCTGAAAAAGCATTAGGTCCTCTCACGGCCGAAGACCAACGCCCATGCTCGATCAATGTACCTTTCCTCAAGGCGTCGTCGTACGTGTCGTAAACAACACCTTCAGGTGGATCTTCCAAAAGCAGCTCAGTATAAGTAACATCGCCACCGGGCGGGTCCAATTCTTTTAATGGACTGATCAAAAGAACCCGCACGGCCTTCCCCTGTAGACTATATTCGAATTATGATCAAAAATGCATAAAATCAAGCTGGCAAGCGCATTTCAAAGCACAACAGCCACTCAATATACACAAAGAACAGACGAACATCATCACCGCAAAGAGCTATTTTTCAGGACACCTGATGGCTGAACAGTTCAAAGCGCCATCTAATGCGCAATACCTCAATAACGGACGGTAGCGTACTGTCCACACACATTGTGACGTAGTGTATAGCCGACTGACCACAGTGATATCCGTGTGCGACACAGATTACTATTACGTGCAACCCGGACTGCTATAACGCGCGACACGGAGTACTATTTACCAGCTCCCAACGTACAACATAGTCGACCAGACCATTCCAATAGCGAAGAACATAGTCTACCAATCACAACTACTGTGATTTAGACTTACCGCCTTCCTTCTGAATGATAGAAACAAAGATCTTCACGAGACGCGGATCCCATTCCTTACCAGCGCCCTCCTGAATGACCTTGAGAGCCTCTTCTTTAGACATGCTTGGTCGGTAAGGGCGATCACTGGTCATCGCCGTATAAGCGTCAACGAGAGCGATTATACGCGAGCCCGGCGGAATTTCGTTTTCACGCATGCCTTTGGGATAGCCGCTGCCATCCCAGTGCTCGTGATAAGCCTCGATGATTTGACCAACACGATGCAACAATTTCGCAGGTTCCAGAAGCTTAGCGCCTACGACCGGGCTGCGCTTGATCATCTCCATCTCTTCAGGAGTGAGTGGTCCTTTCTTTTGCAGAACATCTTCTGGAACCGCTATTTTGCCCAGATTGCTCATGACTGCGGCCAGCGACACGACTTCGGCTTCTTCTTTCGAGAGATGCAAAGCCTGTGCGATTCGGCTTGCGTATCCATAAGCGCGTGGTGAACGTTCTTCACTGTAGGCATCCTTCGTTTCAACGGCGCGCATAATCTGAGCAAAAACACCCAGAATGCCCTTTTCGGCGACCATCTCGAGGTCTATCAAACCGCCCTCTGCAGTTGGGGCTGGTGGCATACGATCGACCTGCAGAACCGGAGCATTACCATCTTTGATGCTCGGCATCAAATCTTCAGCCACGGAGCAGACTTGATTCCTTCCTCTGTGCTTAGCGAGGAACAAGGCCTGGTCAGCTAATTCGAACAGTTTTTCACGATCTTGCGCGTCATACGGGAATGTTGCCAGACCAACCGAAGCAGTAATAGTACCGATATCTTCGATTGGTTTTTCTCTGATTGCTGCGCAGATTCTCTCTGCCACCATGCGGGCGTGCTGTAAATCTGTTTCAGGCAGAAGCACGACAAACTCTTCTCCACCGAATCTGCCGACAGTATCAACATCTCGAACACTGCGCTTTGTCACATTAGCAATGTGTTTAATGGCAACGTCTCCGAAGTGGTGCCCGAGAGTGTCGTTGATCTTTTTCAGATAATCGAGGTCAACGATAATGAACGAAAAGGCATGACCAAATCTTTGAAAGCGATCGATTTCTTTAGCAAGCTGTTCCTGGAAATAACGACGATTGAACAAGCCCGTCATTGGGTCGGTTACAGCTTGCTGCTCTACCTGCGCAAACAGCTCAGCGTGGGAAACCACAACTGCAGTTCGGTCAGCCAGGTCTGCCACCATTTTCATATCCTTCTCAGCGAACGGTCGTTGACGGTGACATGACACCATAGCCAGTGCCGCTTTGAAATTACCGGCATGCACAAGCGGCACTAAAGTCGCTGACTTGAAGGAATCTGGCGCAACAATGTCGTTGTATGCGAGATTGTTTTTCAACTCATGCGCAGTCAGAAATATGGTTCGCCCTTCCGCCAATTCTTCCTTCATACAACGGAAAAGCTGTTCGCCAAAAGTCGGCTCGTCTTTGGCATCAGCGCCTCGAGAATCCGGACCTCTAGCATCACCGTTGCGATCTGCTTTGTCTTTTTCAGGCTTCGGTGGCGTGAGCGGACCAGCAGTTTTCGACTGAAAGAAGCGATCGGTTTGATTATCGTATAGAGAAACGACACAAGATCCCAGATCAAAATATTCCTGCAACGATCCTACCAGCGTGCCCATGATCTGGTCTACTTCCTTGAGCGACTGACGAATTTCGCTGGATACTTTATTGATCAGGTCAGCTCTCGACTGATCGGCTCTGATTTGCTGAATAGCTTGATCTGCACGAATAACGTTTGAAAGGTGACCGGCGATAGTTAATCCCAGTTCGCGGTCTTGTGGTCTGAACTGAGGTTTATTCGGAAGTCGCTGCCATAAGCCGACTACACCGAGCCGCTCCCCTTCTGACACCAGTGGTAATACCAGAGCCATATCATGCCCGAAGAAAGGATCACCTTTACGCGTAAATTCAGCATTTACGATCTTGCCTCGCCCTGAGTCGAACACCGCTACGAAGGGATCATCCTTCATAGTCAAAGGCACAGCGGCATTGTTGCCGTCTTGAATCTGGGGAATCAGTTCCTTCTCTTCATGACTGTATAAATAGATCTGAGAATGCGTAAAGCCCATATGCTCCGCTACCAGAGTTACAGACTTGACGAGCGATTCCTGACTGGTCTGCCCCCGAGACTCACGGAATAAGCTGGCAATTTCGTTAATCAGCTTCATTTCTTTCGCGTCCATCTCGATTTTCGATTGGTCGAAAGACTGCTGAACTACAACTGAGAGCATTTCAGCGACGCACTGCAAAATGACTGCATCTTGATGGCTCCAGTCGCGAATTTTTCCGCACTGTTGAAGCTCCAGAAATCCAGAAAAGATACCGCGAGAACGCAACTGAACCATCAGACGCGCTCGCACGTCGCCCAGTTCGATCAGAGATGACAGCGTCGGAGACATTTTGTGCAAGTTTGTGTCCTGCGATGTATCAGGAATGCTGATTACACCAGCCCCAGACTCGTCGGGGAAACGAGAGAGGAACTCGAGAACGATTGCCGTCGACTCTTGCGAACCCAGTTGGTTGCCGGCAAAGCAAGTGTGTCCGCTCATGGCGAATTCGTTGGTTACAGCCAATTGATCGCCAACAACCTGCCAGATCAGACCGCGCTCGGCTCCAACCACTGTGGTGAGCGTCTCGATAGCAAACTGCAAAATAGAAGAGAGATCGTTGGAATGCCGCAGCTGACCGATGATGTCACTGATGATGGACTGCGCGGCGGGTGGAAAAACTGCTGCCTGCGTGGCGTTCTGCTGATCATCTGCACCGTCGTGGTCTTCCTCGACGATTTTCTGCATGCGCCGATTCAGTTCTTCGTCGTCTTCGACTTCATCAATTTCAAATTCCTGGGCTGGAATAGTCGAAGCCGCGACGGCTGGGTCGAACTGGGGCATTGATGACAACGCCTGCTGGATCGGCATCGGCGGGGCTGAGGGCGAGCGACTGCTGTCTTTATAAGGTCGGTATTTCGCCCCGGCTAGACCCGGGTTCCCCCCGGGCTCAATGGCGATGGGCTGAATTTTGCCTGACTCAGAGAACAGAGTCGAAATGTCATGCTGGAACGCCTCGTCTTTACTGGCGTTCAGGTCAGTCGGCTGCAAAATCAGGCTTTGCTGGATGGGCGAGGCTTTGACGATAGGCCAGGCGGAGCGAATTCTTTGCATGTAGGGCGGGGCACTTCCGCAAGGTCCAAGGTTGACCCGGGCATCTTCAAGACGGTTGCTCTCGGCCGGGTCTAACCGCTGCCAGGTAGGCAGAAGCCAGTTAAAAGCCTGCCGGACAATTTGAGGGTCCATTGAACCAGAACATTGAAATTTATCAGCCGTTGGCGACTCGAGTGCTTGCATTCCATAGACGATCAAGCACAAACCGCGGCTCTCAATCAGGAAACACCATTCGTCTGGTGGCTCCTCACGGTCTTCGGAGAAGGTCGAGACGCAGAAAGCATCCTTCATCAGTTCTCGAAAACGAGGTCCACTTGGAAGGTAACGCGCCGCTGTATGCGTCGACCAGTAGACCATTACAGGCGCAAGACGCTCATCCACCGCCAATTGCTCGACAGTTCTGATGAACGGTAAGAATTTTGCCTGCGCCAGAATGCTTAATGGCAGCGCGCCGGGACCGGCTTGCTGAACCAGCATCATCTGCAGTTGTGTTCGGCCTGGCTCCGCCATAAGCCCACCTTAACAGCTACTAATCAATCTGTAATTGTACCCTCGCCATAACTTTAGATACCCAAACAGACACAGTTTCAATCCATATTTTAGTGTCAAAATTTGTGCTTTATCAGACGTAAACCTCGACCCCGGCGATTTAAGTGCGTATAGTTTTACCGTGCTACCATGGGCAACCTCGCGCAGGTAGCGATTCTGCGCCTTCTTAAGAGCATCGAGATGACAAGCGACAACTCCGCGACGCCAGCAACGACGAGCAAAATCGACGCTCTCTTGTCGTCAGAAAACTACAGAAACAACATCGAATTCTGGAATAGAGCCTGGAATGGGGTGAAAACTCCATACACGCAAATGCCGGACTTGCCCTACCTGCCATCGATTCCAGCCTGGCTTCTGGAGCGAAAAGTGGAGCGCGTTCTGGACCTGGGCTGCGGAAGCGGCTGGCTCTCAATCTTTCTGGCCAGACAGGGATTCAAAGTGACCGGCATCGATGTAGCGGCGCATGCCCTGGAACTCGGTCAACAATGGGCCGAACAGGAAAATCTGACTATACAGTTCGACATCGGCGACATAGCCACAATGGACTACGCCCCGGGCTCATTCGACGCAATCGTGGCAAACTCAATTTTTGAGCACTTCACATACGATCTGGCGGAAGAAACTATAGCCAAGCTGAAGACAGTTCTCACTCCGAGGGGCGGATTCATCGGCTGCTTTGACAAAGTAGGAACCGGACCCGGGGAATATTTCGAACTGGCTGACGGCTCCCACATTTATACGGATAAAGCACGACAGGGTATGTTGTTACGCTATTTCCCGGACAAAGAACTGGAAAAGCTGTTTAAAGACTGGACCATCACAAAATTCGAAGAATTCGGCTCAGGAAGCCGCTTTGTCTGCGCCCACCTGGGTAAATAGTCTCACACCATATTTGGTGAATATGATGACAAGCAAAAGAAGCACACGGACGGTGTGCTTCCAGCATAAAAACGGCTATAGCTTAGCGATTGCCAGATTTACCGCCGGCTTCGCCGCCTTTGCGTCCAATCGCTGACATGTGCTCCCGATTCTGGCTTACGGCCTCGCCACCCTTACGTCCGATCTGGGACATATGATCGCGATTCTGGCTGACAGCCTGTCCACCTTTACTTGCGATCGACTTCTGCTGGGCCGGGTCCATCGCTGCGAATCCACGTTCGCCTCGCTTCTTGGCAGACTTTGTCTCTACGTTTTGCTGCCCTTCACCAACCGGCGGTTCAAACTTCTGTTCCATATTTTGCTGCATAACTTTGGTCCTCCTCGACAGGCTCGATGACGGAACGCTCTGAAGTCTGGTTCCACTGCCTCAGTTAATTGGGTCGGTCCTCAACATCGTGTCACGCGAGCAATTTGGAGAATGTCTCTATTGATGGCGCTTTTGAGCGATCGGGACGACACGGATTTGGGTTCAATATTCCAGGTCCAAGATGAAATCTGGTGGGTTTTAAGGGCTTTTCATGTCGACTGTAAGTGACCTACAGCGCGCACTGCGGACGAGCTTGTCAACAGACACAGCGATGGTTGTGTGTCTTAAAATATTGCTCCTGGCAGAGTTTGACGTAGATGAACAGGCGGCAATTTCTCAAAGCGACTCTTAGCACCGCATTTGGTGTCGGGCTTTCCTCATGCAGTCAGAACAAGAGTCAAATCAAAACAAAAAACCAGCTCAACATTTACAGCTGGGCCGACTATTTGCATCCCTCTACAATTCCTGAATTTGAACGCCGCTATGGTATCAGGGTCGTCTATGACACTTTTGCTTCAAACGAAGCATTACTGGCGAAGTTGCAAGCTGGTGCGTCTGACTATGACATCATCGTGCCGACAAGTTACATGGTCAAGCAACTGAAGAAATTGAACAAGCTAGATGTTGTCGACCATTCCAGAATCAGGAATTTCGGAAACATAATGGAGCGATTCCGCAATCCCAAATTCGATCCCGGGCTTGAGCACTCCATTCCCTACACCTGGGGAACAACGGGCATCGGCTTCAACTCAGCTGCAATAGCGAAGAAAGACTGGCCTGTCGATACCAACATTTTTTGGAACGATAAATTTGCACATCGCATGACGCTTCTTGACGATGCTAGAGAGACGATTGGTATGTCTATGAAGCGGCAGGGAAATTCATTCAATTCCACCGAGCCGAGCCAGATCAAGTCTGGCGCAGAGGCACTGATCTCCCAAAAACCTTTGACCATGTGTTATACCTCAGATCAAGTGATCGTTCAGCTGACGTCAGGCGACAGCTGGTTGTCGCTGGTTTACAGTGGTGATGCCTATCAAGCCCAGCGAGAGAATGCGGACGTCAAATATGTAATTCCTCAAAACGGCACTTCCATCTGGCTGGACAGTCTCTGCATTCCCAACGGCGCGCCACACGTTGAAAACGCTTACAAATGGATCAATTACATGCTGGAGCCGCAAGTTGCTGCCGCTACTGCCTCTTACACGCGTTATGCTACTCCCAATCAGGCAGCATTCAAACTGATTCCAACCAATGTTGCAAAAGATCCAAACCTCTACCCGCCACCAGATGTAATGGCAAATTGCGAAGAGCTGGGCGACATAGGAAAAGCTATATTTATCTACGATCAGTTCTGGACCGAACTGAAATGCTCTTGAGGGTCGAATGACAGCAATACAAGAACGGCAGAGCGAGCAAATTCTCTTCATCTCACTCGAACACTGGGACAACGTCTGGCGCCGCAACCAGATCATCTGCGCTCAACTACTGGCACGGCACCCGCAAGCTGAAATTCTCTGGGTAGGTCCACCTACAGATCTCTGGAACATACAGGGAATCAAATCGGTTAACGCCCCGCTCGGCACGCTCTTCAGACCAGCAGGCAAGGAGATGAAGCTGTATGCGCTGAAACCTTTTAAACCGCTGCCAAATGTTGTCGGACGTAAGCTTAATGAACGCCTCTTCGTGCAGTGTGTATCGGCAGCAATCAAAAAACTGGGATGGAAGAATTACATTACCTGGGTCAACAATCAGTCATACTGCCATCTTCTGCCCTATGAGAATTCCACAAAATTGATCTACGACATCACCGATGATTGGTCGCATGCCTCTGTGCCACCACATATACTGGCGCAAGTGAAAGCAGACGATGAATGGATGCTGCACAACGCCGATGAAGTAATCGTTTGCAGCGAGGACCTCCTGAAGAACAAGCGGGACCGAAGCAAGAGCATTCACCTGATTCGAAACGGTGTAAAACTAAAACCCTACTTGCCGGAATCGCTTGTCCAGACAGCAACACCGTCCGAGATGAAGCTGGAAGGTTCGATAGCTGGATACATCGGCACTCTTCACGAAGACAGGCTGGATGTTGAGTTGGTTATTGAGAGCGCCGGCAAACTGCGGTCTATCAACTTCGTTTTCATCGGACCGAATTCTCTCACCGCCGAAAACACCCGCAGACTGACAGAGTTGCCAAACGTGCACATTTTTGGGGCGCGCCCTTACGAACAGCTGCCAGCATATATGAGCGCATTCGATATCTGTATAACACCACATGTGGTGAGTCCATTTACAGAATCGCTCGACCCAATCAAAATGTATGAATACATGGCTACCGGCAAGCCGATCGTTTCAACAGCCTGTGCCGGCTTCAGAGACTTAAGGGACCTGATTCATATTGCCGATAACACCGGTCGATTCACAAGCCTGGTAACCGTGGCAATTGAGGAAAGTAAACAGATTACCGTCAATGCCCCGAGCAACGGGGACGCCGGCACGGGCAACGCCAGCGCTGGCAGCAGGGCTCGAGTAGCTTGGGCTGGCGAGCAGACGTGGGATAAGCGCGTCGATGCTGTTGAGCAGATTTTGAACTGGAATCCCGCAGCCGCGCCAGTCTAGGGCAACACTTTGTAGAAGGCGAAATCAGTGCCACGAATCAAGAGCTTGATTCTTGGATCGTTTGCATGGTGCGACTCATCGTTCGCGTTCATAATCAAATAGTCCGGATGGTACCGATCTATAAAGCCTGGATCGTTTCCGCCCATGTAGCGAATCATATCCGCAGTCTTTTCCTGAAAGGAAGGCGTGGCTACATGCGAGACATAACAGCGCGAACCAGTCGTGCGCATCAGATATTGCTGCATGTACTGATATTCAATTTTGCTTGCAATCAGAGGCGCCTTCTGGTTCGAGGCAAGCAAGTATTTACGAACATCTTCCAGCTGGTTTGGCATCCAACTCGTCGCAGTGGTTGTATACGGATGATAACCGGTCAGGTTGTAAGTCCATTTATAGATGTTGATGACATTGTCCGGGATCGAAAAGACAAGCCACAAAGCCAGGAAAACATTGGAGCAGACAACTCTAGCAGCCCAATTGGACTGGGGCAGCTGTTGCAGCAATTTGAAAGAGAGCAAGATCAGACCAACCAGCAAATATCCGCGAGAGAAGTGCGCGGGTTGAGTGGTGACCATGATCCAGTTGTGATTCATGAGCGCAAATACACTGAGCACAAACGCACTCAGCAATCGACCTTCATTTGTTACCCACAACCATCTGGCTCGCGTGCGGTTAGTTAGCACCAGAAGCGGTGGCAAAAGCAAGAAGAAATGGTAATGAGCCGGATACGACTTGAGAGTCACTTTGCAATTGATCGTTTTCCAGTACTCTACGAGGTCGCGATGCTCGGCAATTGTGTTTAGAAAACCCAGATAGTATCCCAATCCCAGAACGGTGGGCACCGCGCAGACCGCGTATTTCTTCAAGGTGGCAAAAGCGCTGGAAGGAGCCTCCAGGCAAGTAAACATCACAAAACACGCAGCGATAGCTGTCAATTCAACACCATAGAACGGATGTGACCACCACATGATGGCTAGGCACAAGGCGAAGCTGCGCACTCTGTTTTTCGCCAGCAAGGCAAGCCCTGCGAACATAAGAGTGTGATAGTAAGCTTCGTTAGCAAAAATTCCGCTCTGAGCGACACTATCTAACCACTCCCCGCGTTGTAGCAACGCGTTCAAAGTCAGATCGCCAAAATCTTGCAGTGGTGCGCCAGCGACACCAGCCTTCAACTGCTGAGCAAGGGCGAACACCCAGCCGACACCACCGGAGAGACCACAGAAGAGAAACATCCAGGTACGCCACTTCCTCGACTTTTCAATCGAGGCTACGAACGCAAACAGACTGACAAACATCGTTACGGTGCAAATAGCGCCAATAGAGTGAAACAACACCGAAATATCTACTTTGGTCAGATGATGCAGCCAGCCGACGGCCAAGATGAATAAATGAGAGTAGTAGAACTGAGTGGGACTTAATGAAAACGGATTCGAATAAACAATTCCATTTCCAAAATCAAAAACGGAACGAGCCAGCACCATGTAGTACTGCTGATCGAATTGAATCGCTCCAGAGAAGAATCTTCCGGCCGGAGCATTGAAATAGTGCGAGAAAATCGAGCCGTAAATCGCCGCAGCCACAACTAGACCAACGAAAATCGATAAGAACCACTCGATTTTTGACGGAGCGGAATCAACTCTTAAAGAAGACTCATTATCGGTGACGACGGACTTTGTTTTTAGTTGAACTTGCAAAAGTCAAAACCTGCGGCAATATTTTCCCTGAGCAGGTGATTTTGTACTATCCGGACCGATTCTTCAATTGAACTCTTTTCATCCAGTTACATGTAACAACTATGCCAAAATGAGTCTTATTCCGCTTGATATGCCCTAAGCTTGTCATCTGGCACAAAATCGACCTGGATCTCAATCGACTATGCGCAAAGTTCTCTGGCTATTCGTGCCCTGCTTCTACGACTATCAGTCTTTTGCAGAGCTGCAAAAAAGAGCAAAATTAATCGCTTCCAAAGAGCTGCCACATTTGTCTTTGCGTTTCGTCGTAATCGACGATTCTGGCGGGCAAGATGTTGAGCTGGAAGCGCTAACCGGTAGTCCAGACGTCCAAGTGGTGACAGCTCCGTACAACCTGGGTCACCAGGGAGCCCTCGTCTTCGGTCTTAGGAAGATGTCCCTATCGATTGCAGAGGAGGACTTTGTCGTCACACTCGACTGCGATGGCGAAGATAGACCGGAAGATATTCCAAGCCTGCTCTATCCGTTACTCGAACACGAGCACAATTTGCATTCGGTATGCCTGGCTCAAAGAACGAAGCGCAACGAAAGCCTGCTGTTCAAAACGCTTTACTTCTTTTTCAAGCTGTTTTTCAGCACTCTCACAGGCACAGTCGTGCGCAATGGAAATTTCGCCGCCTACAGAGGCTGGGTAGTGAAAAACATTCTCTTCCACCCATTCTTTGACTATTGCTATTCCTCGTCCTTGCTAGCCTTACCGATCAATCGTTACAACATACCGCTGGCCAGAGGTTCTCGGTATCACGGCACAAGCAAAATGACGCTAGTCAGTCTCGTTTCGCATGGATTTAGAATGTTATTGCCGTTCTCAGAGCGCATCGCAATCCGTTCGATTATCCTGTCATTCTTTCTCTTCGCGGCAGTATCTTGCCTTGCAGGAATCTATACGGTCCTCCTGGTTTCCGGACAGAACTATCCGCTGCTGCTGGTATCAACTGCGGTGCTCGTAGGTCTAACCGCCTTGATCGCAGCGACTTCGTGCATCTTCTTCCAGATCGTGAACCAGACGAAGGCACTAAGCTTGCGAGAGTTGACATCGCCAATTTTTGTTTCCAATCAAGCTGAATTACGTGCTGAACGAGAATCGTCAAACGCAGGCACAATCACAAAGGCAGTACATCGCACGCATCAGCCGAGATAAAAACTCGAGCGTTGCCGTCCAACGTTTTTCTGTCAGATTCAACTATCGGATTGACTGCAGACAGCCTCAACTCGGTGCCACCATTAACACTGACTATATACTCCGTACAGGTGCCCTGGAAGCTGCGGTTAATAATCTGCACCGGCAAAACTTTTCCGGTTTGTGACGGACTGAAATCGTCATCCACAAAGTTAACGGCAGCTGGTTTAACCAGTGCAGCTACTCTTGTGCCAGTTGGAAGCCGATCACCTCTTATGGTGGCACAAAGCTCCAAACCAGTCGCAGTCAAAAGCCTGTAACACTGGTCGACAGAATCAACGATTTCACCTTCAATGACATTGGTCTGCCCGATGAATTTCGCTACAAACAAAGTCGCAGGAGATTTGTAAATCATCTCGGGCGTGGCCACTTGCTCTAGATTGCCCTGACAGAAAACCGCAATCCGACTGGAAAGAGCAAGAGCTTCGTTTTGATCGTGAGTAACCATAATAAAAGTCATACCAAGACGTTTTTGCAGGCGCGCTAACTCGACTTGCATCTCTTCTCGAATCTGTGGATCTAGAGCCGAGAGTGGCTCATCAAGCAACAACACTTTGGGATCGTTGACTATCGCCCGCGCAAGAGCCACACGCTGCTGCTGCCCGCCTGAAATCTGTGCCGGCAATCGGTCGATAAACTGTCCCAAACGAACCAACTCAAGCGCATCCTTTACGCGCTGAGCTATTTCAGAACTCGAGAGCATCTTCTTTGTTTTAAGGCCAAATGCAACATTCTCTCCTATTGTCAAATGAGGGAAAAGCGCATAATTTTGAAAGACCATGTTGACAGGACGCTTGTGCGGCGGCACAGACAACATGTTCACACCAGCGATGGATATGGTGCCTTCTGTCGGATGTTCGAATCCACCTATCATGCGCAGAAGCGTTGTTTTACCACAACCAGACGGACCTAAAAAACTAAAGAACTCACCGTCACCGATCGCCAGATTGATATCATTGGCGGCCAGATTTGAGCCAAACCTCTTCGTTACGTGCACTACTTCAACGGCATTTGTTGTCGCAGATCGAGGTCCGCTCTCAACAGTCTTGCTTTCGATCATGCCCCTTTCTTCCAAATACCAACGACTGTCTTGCCAAACTGATATCCCAAGATAGGATCGACTATCTGTGAAACAGGAATTAGAACTCTATCCCAAAACAAAATCTGGTCTTCAGTGGGCATGGACTGGCGCAACAACATGCGATTTCCGAGAGAGGCGAACAGCCCGACAGAATCGAGATAACGGAGCGAAACCGGCTCCAGGCTGGCTGGTATGGCAGACCGCAGTTCCTCTAAAGAATACCGCCGGTAGTGCCCAATTGCTTTGTCGAACGGCGAATAAAGGAACTGATGCGCGGGCGATAAAACAATCAAATGTCCACCGGTTCTCAAATGACCGACTGCTCCCAATGCTTCTTCTTTATCGTTCTCAATGTGCTCAAGCACATCAATGTACAAGATCGCATCGAACAGCGCAGTCTCTGGTAACTCGCTGCGAAAACCGGCCTGGGCCCGACAACAAGCAGGCAATTCACCAGCGGAAATCTTTCTTCTTATCGACTCAGTCATTTCTTGATCTGGTTCAAGACATAACCAACTGTTCTGCGAACCGTCACATAATATTTCGGTCGTTCCGCCCAAGCCAGCTCCAACCTCGAGCACGTCCCCCTTTAAAAACCGGCTGAAAGTCGAACGAAAATACTTTTTCCATCGAATCGCTTTAGCAAATAGATCCAGTTCTGAACCTACATAAGCACCGGTGCCGTTCATGCTCTCCCCTTGCCTCTTATGTTGTTTTTCATATCGCGAATCAAATAAGCAATTTGCAAATTGAGCAACACTTCTTGCGAATCAATATCAACCTTGAGAATGTCAGCAATCTGTTCCAGTCGATAACGGAGGGTATGACGGTGAATGAAAAGTGCTCGGGCAGCCGAATTCAGATTTGCTCCCTGATCTAAATAGACTCGCAAACTTTCGACCAGTTCACTCTCCCACTCGGTGTCATATGCTTCAAGTGGCGCCAGGTTTTCCTCGTAGAAACGATCGAGTTCAGGATGATCGATCATCAGGTAGAGCAGTCGTCTGATTCCCAGCTCACCATAACCAATAACAAAATCCTTATCACCATGCACCATAGAACCTATGATCAAGGCCTGCCTGGCTTCACGATAAGCTTCGGGCAGATCAACAATTGTCTGAACTATTCTCGCCGCACCCAGCTGAATTTTCGAATTGACAATACCGCCTGCAGTGACCTTAATCTTCTCAATCAGACTCTGCGCTTCTTGCTGCCAGGTAGTACCATTCTTTTCGAAGAACGGAACAACGAATACGCGCGTGCCTTCAATCTCAGTCGATGCAAATCCGTCTTCCAGAAAATTCTTGTTTGTGCCACTGCCACCGGTGACGGCGGACTCCACAGCGAAAGTACAAAGACCGTCACAAAGATCGAAGCCATAGTAGCGCTCCAATCTCTCCTGGTCTGAGGCCGAGAGGCTGTTGCCCGACAACAAATCTTTCAAAAGGCTCTGCTGGGTGACAGTGAATACAGTTCCATCACGCCTGCGTTGACTGAATTCGACCATGACGGCAACCGCTGCAGCCTGCAAGTATTCACCAATCATTTCCAGATCATCGTTGGGGCGCACCATTGCTGCTATATATCCGACCAACGTATCACTCAGCAATACTGGAAGAACTAACCTCCTGCCTACTTTTATAGGAGCGAGAAAGAAATCTTGATTCTGCGACTTCTCATGAATCGACACACGCCGGCGCACCGCTTTCGATGCCTCTTCTTCCAGTGAGCGCTGCTGACTGACCGGAGTTGCACCCATATTGCGGGAAGCTAAAACTTTGAAGTCGGCAGTCTCAACCACGACCGGTCTGTTGAGTCGATTACTGAACTCCTCAACAAGCCCTTCCAAACCTTCATCCAGAAGAAGGGACAGCAATGCTGATTGCAAACGCGCACTGGTCAATTTCAGCTCGCGTAAGAATGAAAGCCGAACATCTTCAGCCACCTGGGTTGGATCGCCAAAGCCCGGAATGAGAATTAGTGGTACTTCTTCCTCTGTACACAGCTTGGAGATTCTTTTCAGCGCAGCATCGGCACCGCCCAGGTTGACCGGCGAAGGACTCGGCACAGCCGCCGTACCAGCATTTACCGGCGTATGACTGTCGGCGGAACTTGGCTTAATCACAGCCAATGCCGACAGCCCGCTCAAAGCACTGGCCTCGAGACCGAGCAATGTCTCAATCCTACAGACAGCGAGGGAGCCCGGGCGAGGTGGCGGACTCAAAGCAGAGACGACCTGCACCACAGGACGATCTATCAAATCTTCCCCGTAAATCACCTGTGCTTCTGCCAACGCCTCAGTGTTGAGGAGTTGGCGCAGAGTGGGTTGGTGAGATAACTGAGCGTCGAGCATATCTTTCTCGCCATCGACACTACCATTATCGAGCATGGTCCGCGTTAAATCGACATCTGCGCATATACACTCGCCTCTAAAATTCTGCAGATCTAGCCTGGTAGCCCTTGAAAGAAGACATTAGCCAGTGATAACATCCGCGTTTGGAAGCCCTCTAGCTGGTTTTGTGTCCAAAAGGAGGAAACAAAATGAATCGAGCTGAGCTAATCAGCGAAATCGCGGAAATGACAGGACAACCCAAGACCGAAGTGGGAATGACCTTAACGGGCATTCTGCATTCGATCACAGGCGCCTTGAGCAAGGGTGAAAAAGTCACCCTGGTCGGCTTTGGCACTTTTGAACGGCGCACCCGTCAAGCCAGAACAGGCCGGAATCCTAGAACGTTGGCACCGCTACGCATCCCTTCCAGCCGTGTACCAGCCTTCCGCGCCGGTCAGGAGCTGAAGGACGTTGTTGATGGTCGTTCCAAACTTAAGAGCTACCAGGCTCCGGGAACGAAGTCTCCCAAGAAGAAAACAGCAAGCAAGGCTTCCAAAGCCAAAAAGCGCTAACAACAGCGACTGAGAAATTGCGCAAAAGGGCTCCGAAAGGAGCCCTTTATGCATACGTCCGATATATCACTGATTAAATGTGAGATGGGCAGCCACTTTTTTCAATTTTCCTATTGTGGTTAGCGAGCTTTTGAGACAGAATTAATTCACTCTCGAAAGCGAGTCACGCCTCTCCATTAGCAACCCAGCCTGCCTAGAAAGCAATTCAATGAACGAACACGTCAAGAACTTCAACCAGCGCCTGATCGGCATCTTCGAGCTAAAAGCAGAAGAATTTACCAAACACTCTCAGGAAAACCCTTTGACTTCTAAAATCACTGCCGAAATAGCCGGAATGTACAGTGATCTAGTGGAAATAATGAAGCGCTAGCCGCATTTACAGCATTCTCAAGGGCACGGTCTCAAAGCCGTGCCTTTTTTGTTCGTGAATTTTGGTTCAGGTGAGGAAATCACCATGGACAGACCCTAATCAATAGCTTAATCTACGATCACTTGATTTCTCCAGCAAATCAAGCGCCACCCGACCATACGGGATTCGACCGAAAGGTCGGCGTCTGATTTCCAGCTGAGAAACGGGTTCGGTGACAGACCTTTGTCTCATAACGGTGATTTATGGATATTTTTCTGTTTGCATTAGTCGGCGTGGTGGCATTCGTGCTTCTTCTGGTTGTTTCCGAACCACATCGCTTTCTGCCGGAATCAAAAGGTCCAAAGAAAAAAGTCGGTTCGACATACTGGGGCGCATACGAAGGTTGCCCGGTCGAATCACCAATGGAACAATGCACCATAGAAATTCGCAAATCAACTCGTAAAGAGAAGATTGTTGCCGGAAGCCAAACCTATGCAGCCGGTCGCGGCGTAAACATGTCTGGTCGAGGCTGAACGAGAATTCGTTACATCGCCCCTCAATGCTTGTGCAGCTTGATACGATCTGCACATGCGTAAGATGCTTCTTTCTTTTTCAATTGCTCTTTTATCGCTGCACAGCTCAGCGATAGCTTGTCCTTGCTCTGAAATTACGGTACCGCCCGCGCCTACTTCGACGAGCAGTTACGAAGAGGGGCTGAAATTTACAGAGACGACTCAGTACAGAAGAGAGTTTACTAACGCCATCAACTCAGCGAAAAAGTTCTGTACGAACTACAAAAGAGAACATCCCGGCGAAAACAATCTGGCTGTTGTCTCAGACATTGATGAAACGCTCCTCGACAATCGTCCCCATTTCAGGCTCCATCCGGTCAGGAGTTGGGACGTATTCGATCAATGGGTTAAGGAGTCGAAAGCGCCGGTCTTGAAGCCGACTTATGAGCTGCTCAAGTGGTGCAGGCAGGAAGGATTTGCCGTATTTCTCATCACCGGACGACCGGAACCAGATCGAAAACCGACGATTATCAATTTAGTCAAAGACCAGGTCTCTTACGACGGTCTCTATCTTAGAGACCACCACGGCGGACCTCCGGCAGAAGAATACAAGACAGCCGTGCGCAAACAGATCGAACAGATGGGCTTCAAAATCGTCATGAACATAGGCGATCAATTTTCAGATCTGGCAGGCGGATACGCGCTCGACTGCGAAAAGTTGCCAAACAAGATGTACTTCATCAAGTAGCACCACTTCCATCAGATTCATCCCATGTCAAACTACGCAGTGTGCATCCAAATTCAAGCCTGAAAGTATTTCTTCAACTTGAGGAAATGCACCTCGTAGAGCTGATAGCTGGTTACAGCGATAAGCATAGAGCAGGCCGAGGCAACAAAAAGAAAGAGCAAATAATTTGGCACCGGTGGTAGTGCGTTCCAGCTCCAGAGGTGTTCCAGCCCTACGATAACTATAAAGTGGTAAATATAAAGTCCATAGCTGTACTTTCCCAAGACCCTCAAAACACGATTCTCGAAGAAGTGCTTGCACTCCGTCCTTGTCAGAGTCAAAACCAACAATGAAGCAAACAATAGGGCAAATATTGTTGGACCCCAAATACGATCTGTATTCGACGCATGCGGCACGACACCGATGAAAATAGGCACCAGCACAGCCATGCCGAGAGCCACTGCAACGGCGGATCTTTTAAGTATTTCAGGTCCTCTTAAATAAGCGACTATGGCAATGAAACAACCAATGAGAAGTGAATCGACCCGACAAATAGTAAGTACGTAAGCAGCAAGTTCGTTGTGCAGTGGATACACGAAAGCAGCCCGAATAAGCAATGAGGCTGGCACAGCAGCGAGACAGAACCAAAGCAATGGTCCAGTCTCCAAAGCCATCACCAGAAAAGGCCACACCAGATAGAAGTGTTCTTCAACCGCCAGCGACCAGAAATGATTCAGTGAAGAATAGGTCCAGGTGTGTCTGAGCGTCATCAAGATATTTGTACCGTAGAACCAGAGCCAGGTTCTGTCGGCAGGCATACCCATGAGTGCGTCGGGGGGCTCGCCCCAAATTTTTATGCCACACCAAATCAGGGCTAATGCAAGATAGTACAAAGGGAATATTCGCAAAGCGCGACGAACATAGAAGCTTTTAAAATAGTTGGCAGAATTTTTAGAACGAAGCAAAATTCCTGTGATCAGAAAACCTGACAGAACAAAAAACAAGTCAACTCCGCAAGTCGAGAAACAAACGACTTTGTGCACAGCTTTCACAAAAAAATCAGACTGTGGTGTCCAGTGAAGAGCATTCTCGCAGTGCGTAATCAAAACGAGCGCTATTGCCAGACCACGCAAACCGTCCAGGGCTGGCAGATGGCTCGTCGACGCAGATTGACTCTTGTTGGCGATGGAACCAGGCGCAACGGGTCGTATTTTGGCGACAACGGTGGACTTTTCGACAGTAGGCATTGAAACATCCTTTAGAACGAATTATGCTCGCATGATTCTTGGACCAAAATCATGAGAACCTGCTCAAACGGAATGCCAGAGTAGATTAGCATTTATTGATGTTGTCAACAGAGGAGTCCGATACGGTTTGGCTCACCGGTGACCGGAGTAGTGTCCTCAATTCGAGAGGTAATAAACTACTCATCTTCGTTACAGCCAAACACAAGAGTCGGGATAAGCGCGATCATAGATGACTGCGAGAAGCCACGAGAACAGGGCGAGGAGCCATGAGATCAGGCGGAATCGCAACTCTGATTCCAACTCATTTTCAGTTTCGGTCGAACCCATGCAACTGCAACTACTTCAAGAAATTCCAGTTTTGAGCGCCGACGAGTGCGATCGAGTCAGACTTTCTGTTCACGAACTCAAACCGCTGTGGGACGAAGAGCGCTATCGGTTCGGTGCAGGTATTTCCTATTACAAGCCGCAAGCTCTCTACTATGCCACCGCAAAACAGATGAATCCGATCCTCAAGAGGCACTTTGGTTGGCTCTATGAGAAGCTTTTGACAGCCTTCTCCGCTCAATTCAAACGCCCAGTTGTCTTTCGAGACGACCTTGCCTTGCCCGGTTTCAACATTTATTGCGGTCCTTCAGACTTCTCCAAAATTGCCTACAACGTGCACGTCGATTTGCAATATCTCGATTTGAATTGGGACCCGCCAGGCTCTGCCGACTTCGACAGCACAATGTCATTCACCCTTCCAATTACCGCACCGCGTCAAGGCACCGGTCTCAATATCTGGGAAGTTACTCAACTGAGCGACGAGCAGTTCGCGAAATCTGATGCCCTTTCTGACGAAAAAGCTTACTATCACTCTTATAAACCAGGTACTGCTACCATCCACGATGGCAAGCATTACCATCAAATGCAAATCACCAGTGACTGGGAGAGTTCCGACGAACGAATCACCCTGCAAGGACACGGACTTGTGCAGAACGGTGCACTGGTCATTTATGGTTGAGACACACCGACCACTGCGTGTTCTCTATGTCGATCACACAGCGAAGCTGAGTGGGGGCGAAATTGCATTATTGAACCTGTTGCGAGTCATCGACCGTAGTGCAGTCGAGCCGCATGTATTGCTATTTTCGAAAGGTCCACTGCAATCACTTCTCACTGACTCTTCTGTAACCACACATCTTTTAGAGATGGATAACGAAGTGCTGGAAACGCGGAAAGAATCTCTGGGCGTTAATTCCATCTTCAAACTGAAAAAAATTGAGCTTGTCGTATCGCAAATCTGGAAAGTCTTCAAGTTCATACGCGAAAACAAAATCGACATTGTTCACACCAATTCATTGAAATCTGACGTGATTGCCGGGATATCAGCAAAATTAGCTGGAGTTCCGCTGATCTGGCACATTCGTGACCGCATCGACGGTGACTATTTACCGGCCAAAGTAGCGTCCACATTTAAACTCTCAGCCAAAATCATTCCAGATCTCGTCATCGCCAACTCCTATGCCACTCTCTCATCCCTCAATGACAACCAGGTGAAAACGAACGGGCATGAGATCGTCGTTCATGATGGTACACCGTTAGCCCAGGCGCTGCTGCACAGGCAGATGAGCAAACGAAAAGATGGTAACACCACGATTGGTATCATCGGCAGAATCAGTCCCTGGAAGGGGCAACACATTTTTCTGCAGGCCGCCCAGCAAATCAACCGCCAGTTTCCGGAAGTTCGGTTCAAAATTGTCGGTTCGGCAATGTTTGATGAACAGGCTTATGAAAAGCAGATTCGACAATTAGCAACAGATCTGCTGCTAGACGAGGTTGTCGAATTTACCGGATTCAGAGAAGACGTCGCCCAGGTACTAGACGAGTTGGACATAGTAGTGCATGCGTCAACAACCGGAGAACCCTTTGGACAAGTTATCGTTGAAGCAATGTCGGCCGGCAGACCCGTCGTTGCAACCAATGGCGGTGGCGTACCGGAAATCGTAAATAGTCAGTCAGTCGGTCTGCTTGTACCGATGAATAATGCCGACGCAATCACAGAAGCTTTGAAGCGCTTGATTTCAGATCCGAACTATGCCTCGACATTAGGTGAAGCTGGACGACAACACGTTCTTCAGAATTTCACCATTGAAAAAACCGCTCGCGGCATTGAGCAGGCCTACAGCAAACTGACATCAACCGCTAAGCAAACGCGGCCGATTCATAGCTGACCAGAGCTTCGCTTTTTCCGGCAAGGAGAAGGGCTAGCTCTTTCGACAGGGGCACTTTAGTCAAATTCTCAAGCCACATATATTGGCCGGCGGGATTGATTTCCAGAAAGACATAACGCCCCTCGGTATCCAGACAAAAATCTATCGCCCCGTAATTAAGCCCGAGCCGGCGCAGCAATTGCAAACACTTCTCCGAGAGCTGATCTGGCAATTCACAGACTCGCATGGGCACATCGTAGTCGGTTCGCCAATCCAATTTTCCAGAACCGGACTGACTTTCAATATGAAAAGCAAAGAGCTTTTTACCAATCACAGTAACTCTGATGTCGGCATTTTTCTCAATCTTCTGCTGAAACAAATGTGGTGCGTGACGGACCTGATCGAGATGAGCTAAATCCACCTCTCGCACGGGCAAGGTAGGAATACCATGCGGAAACTCGAATTGGGGCAGAAAAAAATTGCTCTTCTCCGTCACCAACTTATAGATCACTTGCCCTTTGTGCTTTTCGTAAAAGGCTCTCGCAAACTCAGGGTCGTTTGTGACGATGGTTTCCGGGACAGATATGCCCAGGGTTTTCGCCACCTCAAGCTGAAAGAGTTTTAACGAAGCCGCCGCATCACGAGCCGGGTAATTCACCCAGAGACAGGGCATGGAGTAAAGCATGCCATACAAAGCGTTGTGAGCCTCGGTTTCGACAACTGCAGATACCCATGGCTGAAAAAAGCGTTTTGATTGTGGGGCTCCTGGTCTCCGGAACCAGATCGAATCAAAAGACGAAACGTCTATAGAGCGACCATCTTGATTGAACCTAAAGACGCGTTGGCCCTCATCCGTAACAAATTCAAGCTTGCAATCATGGACGAACGGTTCAAATTTCCAGTAAGTGACGCTCGCGTCCCATTCGCTCAAATGTTGTGCCACCCGCACGGCGTGGGCATCTTCGGGCGACGACAAAATAAGTACTCTACTCGACATCACAACCAACTAATAGCTTTGATCGACGGTACCGACGTCGCACAGAGGATCAGAGTGCAGCGACCAGAGGGGAGACGTTACTCCTGATTCTTTGGTCCACACCAGACCTTCATTTTCAATAAAATTGCGCAGCCACCAGGCACGCAAAAAAAAGGGCAGCTCATCGGCTTCTTCTTGACGTGAAAGTACTTTTTCAGAAGCGCCGTCACCACTCATAGTGCCTTCCATGAAAACTCAACTCATTTGAATAGTCTAGTCTAAACTAAACCAGATAAAAAAACGGTTGCACCAGAGCTTTATGCCAGAGATAGAAGAACGAGTTGCCATTATTGCCCTGGACGGATTGTCGCTCGGGCAATTCGAACAGCTACAAGCACTGATGCCGCTATGCGCCGCTCTCCTGAAAAATGGGCACCTGCAACAACTCGATGCCACACCATTCTCCGACGCCCATCCGATCTGGGCAGAAATTTTGACCGGCGAACCGTGGTATAGCAATGGCTGTGTGGGCTACGCCACCCTTCAAAAATCATTGAACGAGTTGCGCTTGTTTCGCGAGAATGATCTGCTCTGTCCAGTAACCTTGCTGCCTGAAGTTGCAGCAGAACAAAGAAATATCGTTATCAATGTGCCTCTGCTCGAACCGCGAGAGCATGAAAGAATCTGGCTCGCAGAAGCAAGTTCAGCCGTTGTCACGCATGTCTCTCCAGCATCATTACAAAGAGACAAAACATTCGCCGACTACAAACCAAGACCGATTCTAAGTATGGGGCTTGCCATGGCTGATCACTTAGCGGTGACCAGGTTCATCGAGTGTGAACTGAACAGACTGGCATGCGCTACGGCACTCATTGAATCGAACTGGAAATCGTTTGTATACAGAATCACTATATTCGATCAATTGATTCATCTGCTCGGCAATGGCTTTCTGGATGCGACCCTGATTTGTTCGGCTCAAATCAGGTCAATGCTGGCAAAACTCGACAAAGGTTTGAGTCAAATTTTGTCGCATTCCAGCCGCTTCATTTTTCTTTCGGCCTTTTCTCACACCACTTGCAAAGAGATATTTAGCCTCAACGACTTCTTTGAAGATCGGGGCTTGCAAGAAAAAGCCACCATCGATCAAAAATCGAAGCAGGCTCAACTTCGCCAACAAGCGTTCATGCTGATTCAGGATGAAAACGGCCCACCGCTGGTATCAGCCGACAAACAAATACTCCTCGCCAAAACCAAGTGCGCGTCGCCGATTCGCGGAGCCGTATATATAAATGACAGTGAACGCTTTTCTGAAGGCAGCATCGATTCATCTGCCGTTCGTACCCAGGTGGATATCGTTGCAAACCTGCTGGCGTCGGAGTTTAGAAGATTCCCGACCTTCAAAAAGTTGATTTGTAATCCTATTTATATCGATGCTGATCAACAAACATCTGAGACACGAAAAACCGTTACGAGGCTGTCGCTTCCTGATCTGATCGTAGACGTGCCTGGGCTTGATTTTGTTGAGAATCTCGATGCGATCAGCAGAGGCTATGATTTGCCACCATCCGTTCACACCTCTTCCGGCTTTGTATGGTCTATGACGCACAGCGACAAAGGCACTTCAATCAAATCTTTTGAAGTCGCAAATCTGCTCAGTCGCACTTAGAAGTCCAGAAAAGCTTTAGTCCCTCTCATCAAAAGATCATGCTGACATCGTAAACTGGGGCAAAACCAAGCATCGGTGAGAATTGCATGATGAGACCTAAACGAAATCCTGATGTCCAAACGAAAATGCTTCCTGATGGTCATGTTGTGATCTTCAGTAAGCAAAGTGATTGGGCCCACACAATTACTCCTCTGGCTGCTATTGCCTGGGAGTTCTGCGATGGAGAGCATTCCGTTGACGAGATAGTGAGCCAGGTTCTGGCTTACAGCTCCGACTCAACAGCCGCCGAGATTCAGCCTGCTATTTGCGAACTGTTAAATGATTTTGCACAGGGTGGTCTCGTTTCCGATACAAGTGCTTAATTTCTAAGCGTCCGCAAACCCTGATGAACAGGGACTTTCAATGCCAGACACTTGTCATGCGCTCAAGATCGACTTCGGAGATAGTTGCAGGTTAAAAGTCGAAGTACTATAGTTAATCTGTTCGAAAATGCTTCCTAGTGAAATGGATAAACGAAATGCCTGATAATTTGAGACAAGAAGCAGATGTCAATACAACTGCTTGCGACGAAAGTCTTAGCCGCAAAGAATTCCTTACTAAGCTGGTACAAAAGGCAGCTCTAGCAGGCTCCCTTGTAGCAGCACCAAAAATCATCGATAAGTTCCTCGTACCTCCCGCACTCGCGGTAAACAGTACGCAGCACTTCCATGATAGCCATGCGCCACTGAGAAATCCAGCAACTGGTGGTACCACCGGACCTGCTGGAAAAACAGTTCCTAGCAACACCCAGAAACAAGCTCCTCAAGCTCCCGAAGACAACGGCGGCTGGGGTTAGTTTGCGGAAAGCTGCTTAGAAACTAAGCGGCACTGGATTTCACTAGGCGTTTGAGCTGACTGTCCATCAATTGGTTCAGTATAAATTCGCGTGGCATAGCGGATCAAATCAATAAATCAGCCCTTGAGCTACACTTGTGTGTTCTCAAGGGTTTGGTGATAGAGTGTTATCTCATCGATGAACACCTAGAGATGATTGCGGTCACAGAAACTATTCAAAATGAAACAACAGCACCCGTCGGCGATACAAATCAACGGGTGCAAGCGCTTGACTGCCTGCGAGCAATCGCTTGCCTTATCGTCATACTCAGCCATACACAGAAATACACCACTGACGGCGGATGGAGCATTGGAGCTTACGGTGTAGGGCTCTTTTGCGTCTTGAGTGGCTATTTGATTACATCCATTTTGTTGCGCGACGAAAAGGAACATGGGCACGTCGACATCACTTGTTTCCTGAAGCGCCGTTGCTTGAGAATCTTGCCTGCATACTTCGCCGTGCTGCTGCCCTGCGCATTACTCATGAAAACGGGCGTCTTCTTGAAAAATCACGGCTCTATGGTGGCAAAGACGTTGTCCGAGTTTCCATTCTTTGTGACACTAACCCACAATCATGGCGACGGCATTGGCATCAATCACCTCTGGAGTATCTCGGTCGAAGAGCAGTTTTATTGCCTTTTGCCGCTACTTCTTATCGCAACCAAAAGTAAGATGCTACGACAAGTATTCCTCATCGCAACGTCACTATATATGGTGCGATACGCCTCATTAGGATCCAACGAGCCATATTTCTGCAATGCAGCCTTCATATCATTAATCATCGGCTCTTTGATGGCGATGAACTTCGGACCAGTGACTGCCTTTCTAAACAGATTCAAAACGCCGACTATTCTCTGCTCTGCAGCAGTGTTGCTTGCAGCCTCAGTATTGGGCAGATTCTGTCCTTATGGTCCTCTCTATTCAACAGCATGCGCGCTGATCGTCTGGCTATGCACTACAAAGTGCAAAGACGCTCCCGCACTCAACCCTCTGGCTTATGTAGGAAAGGTAAGTTACGGAATCTATTTGATTCATCTGCCTGTCTGTCTGGTGATATATTGGTATTTGAGCAAATTTGCTCTCCAGCACTTCGTTCCATTGTCATTTGCAATCAGTGCCGCTCTGTCGATTTTGCTCGGTGCATTGAGCTGGGAATTATTCGAGAAACGGATACTGGCTCTGCAAAACAAGTTTAAGCATCGTTCAATCGATTTGATTTTGGCGGCAGTGTCACCACTACTTTTGACTGTTGGTGCGGTGCTGCACTTACTCCACAAATAAGCACACACTTACGGTAACCACATGCACGTTGCAAGAGCTGAAGACTGGATCGTTATATTAGCGGTGATGGGAAGTGTAGCCGCCCTTTATATTGCCGCAGCCTTCATACTGCTGCGCCCCTTCATTGTGCCCGAGAAAATTCGGCCAAAGTTAGGTGCCACCGGCGTACTTGTGCTCATCCTTACAGGCTTCAGTTTTGCCTGTATTGCATATGCGTATTTCGTAGAACCTTACTGGCTAGAAGTCACTCACGTAAAAATTGGGCTCGCCAACTTTCCTGCAGATCATGCGCCGATCAAAATAGTGCAAGTCTCGGACATGCATTGCGACAAGGTGAAACGACTGGAAGATCGCGTTGTAAGAGAAATTGAAAAGGAGAAGCCGGCAATCATTCTCTTTTCAGGCGACGCAATGAATTCCTTAGAAGGACAGAGTAACTTCAACGAATTCGCAGCAAAAATTGCCAAGATTGCTCCAACTTTTGCGGTGAAAGGCGATTGGGATTTTGCTTTCCACCCGGTCAACGTTTTGGAGGAAAGCAAGCTCGAAATTTTGTCAGGACATAAGGTCGTAAACGTAGATGGCGTCAATATTTGCATCGCCGGAGCAGATTCCGGCGCCTCATGCCAGTCAGTGCTTGAGTCAGCTCCTAAAAACATGCCGACCATTGTCATGTATCACAATCCAGATGCAGACATCATCATGGACAAACAGACAGATAATGTCGATCTGTATGTTTGCGGACATACTCACGGTGGACAAATTGCTCTGCCATTCTATGGTGCCCTGATCACTCAATCTAAACAGGGCAAGAAGTACGACGCTGGATTACACAAACTAGGAAACACGTATATCTACACTAATCGGGGAATAGGCATGGAAGGGCATTTTCCCCGACTGCGATTTTGCTCACGTCCTGAGCTGACTGTGTTTGAGCTCTCACACTGAAAGCACAGCACTCAGCCTGACGATCCGATTTGTCTTTCAGGCCAGATCAACTGCCCAAAGGTGCGGCGCACCACACCGCCCGGCAATAATATAACGAACCAGTGCAGGATCAAGGCTCGCAAATAATCAACGAAGTTCATTGTTCGGCCTGCCAGATAGTAAGCGGAAAGAAAAGACTTATCGGGGAAAAACGAACGCCTGAGCACATTCATCTTCCGCGTCGAATCGTCGGATACCGCCGCGTTTGCAAGCAACATCGGTAAGCTGCTTGTATTCCAATAAAAAAGTGGTGTGACCGTAAATGCAAGCAGGCGCTTCGAAATATTTTGACCAGTGGCGCCGGTCTCGCTAATCACGTCATCAATTCCGCTCAGGCCAAGCCGTTCGCGCGCCAAACTCAGACCAGCACAGCATGCCGTTGATAAGCCCTCAACCTGACATCGTCTGACAAATTCTTTCCAGCCTTGAGGATGCAGATTTATTTTTTCGGCTAGCAATTTGATGTCCAACAATTGTTTCCATCCAATAAATCTATCTTTCTCCAGGTGAGTAAGCGAAATCAAAAGCTGATCTAGCAATCCGGGTGAGAGAAAGGTTCGACCGCGCCAGGGAACACTCTCAACTTCTGAGAGAAAGCGATCCAATTCAATCATTTTCAAACCACGATCGAGTGGATTGAATTTGATATCAACGATCGGACAGCGATTCTTGAAATATCCAACCACCGCCGATGGCACTAATTCTTCGTTCGGTACGAGAAATAGACTATCCAGAGCCAGAACAGGCCCAACTCCCAGCTGATTACAAAAGCCGTAGTCATCAAGAATGACGTGAAAACCAGCAGCGACCAAAATTTCGTTCAGGTGAGTCAAATATCGAGATTGCAAAAAACAATCAAAATCACCAGAAAGCCTTTGAGCTGGTTCCCTGTAACAGGTGCGACTGGCGACAATGCCTTTCAGCCAGATAATTTCCGAACCAAGCGCTGCGGTTAGATCAAGAAAATCAACAAATTTGTTGTCGAACTTTTCGAATTTGATAGCCTCGAGAGCTGACTGACGTGAGATCGCCGTAAACAGATCAACTTCGCCACCATCCAGGGTGACGAAAATTTTGCGAAATATTGCTTCCAACTTAAGCAAATAAATAGATTCCAGAACGTAACCACCCAGCTCGTTCTCAATTAACATTTGCAAAAAAAGATTGGCTGATTCGGCAGTTTGGCTTGCCAGAATGGCGTCGGTCGATGAGCTACGTCCAAGCATAAACGCCATCAAACGCTCTGCAAGGCTGAGTTGATTCACCGCGGGCATCGTAAAAATGCGCCACGAGCTCCCACTTTGCCTAAACAAATATTTCGTTAAGTCCATCTCTCAAAAGTGCGTCAAAGCGCATGTCTGCAGAAGGTGTATTTGTCCTGTCGGAACGCAATGCAGTGTAAACATAACTGATACAAAGGGGTAGTTGAAAGAATCTTACTACGAACAAACAGTTGTCAGTAAGGCGCAGTCTAAACACCTACTGTATACTCGTGCACATAACTTGTTTACTAGCTGTTCAAAGATTTGGAATGCCAATGCCTTCGGAAACCGTCGCCAGAGTCGCAGAAAAATTTGAGGCGCAGGAGAGGCGGCCTGTCGAGTACGCTCGAGTCGCAGAGAACACAACCAAACGGTTAATAGATATTTGTGTGGCAGTGGTCGGATTGACCCTGAGCGCTCCCGTCCTGCTTTTCTTTCTCGCGCTCGTGGCTTTGGAAAGCCCCGGCAGTCCAATTTATATTCAAAAACGAATCGGCCGGAATGGACAAATTTTCGATATTTACAAACTTCGCACAATGTTTTCCGGTGCCGATACCGACGGCTTTAAAACAGCAAAAGACGATCGCAGATTAACGGTTACCGGCAAATTACTTCGGGCTACAAACATCGATGAATTGCCGCAGCTCGTCAATGTTTTAAATGGTGATATGTCGCTGATCGGTCCGCGACCGTTGTCTGTAGACGAAACGGAATACATCATCAAACACTTCAACATCTGGTCGTCATATCCAGGCTTTTTCCCTAGCGCTAGACCCGGTCTTGTCGGTCTAGAACAGGTCAATCGAAACAAAGAAATGACTTACCTGGAGCGCTTCAGTTACAACAACGAGTACGAGACCAACTGGAGTCTCTACTTAGATGGTCAGATCTTCATCAAGGCGCTGATAATCTGCCGCCATGTTTGTTACGCACTGATGGCCGGTGGAGCACTGCTCTTATCATTGATGGCAGCTGGAATCACCCTGGCGGGCTAATTCACGGCGAATTTACATCTGTCTGGCAGGCTTAAACGGTCGCGAATGCTGCCTCTGTTGGTTACGCCTGAGTTCCTATAGCAGGCTCGCCCAAAGGACTGCAAAGCACTGCTGGTGCGCACTACAGCACCCTCTCCGCTCTGTTAAATACACAGCCATGAGACTGTATTTAGTGCCAGAGTCAGCGATGCGGCACTAGTTGTTCCGCCCGACACAAGCAAAACCAAACAACATCGAGATCAGTAGGCAGCGCCACCCGCCATGCCACCAGCCCCCGCAACGGACCGTCCAGATGAGGCGCCGAACACTCCACCCCCACGCCCTATGCCGGTTCCGGCACCTGAGCCAAAGGCATAATGGGATGAGCCGTAGGGATTCATTCCGCCGGACGGGTCACCACCACCGTAGTTGCCCCAACCGCGCGTGCCACCACCAGAACGATAACCAGAGACAGAGCCTGACCCCATAGGATAGTAACGAGAATTTCCATATGATCCAAGTGAATAAGACGAACTTCCAGAGTCAATCATTTTCTTCAATGGAATGTTGGATTTTTCATTGGGGGTAAGTCGTCGAGTCATTCGGGAACCGTCAGCAGCCTTGACTTGAACACGATTCTCAATGACTTTTTTGTTCGAATCTATATAAACAATTCCGGCGTTAGCGTTTGCCGGCTGCGGATTGAAATTCCAGCCACCACGCCTGGTGCCCCAGCCGGCTGAATCACCATCAGCGGGGGCAGTTGTGTGTCCGTTCAAAAAATTCGAAAGTCCGCTGGTGATGTTATTGCAAAAATCAGCCAGGGGATCGCGCCCGGAAGCCCACTTACTATCATCATCACAGAAAGCAGCCATCGGGAAGGCTATTTGAATTGTCAGCGCCAGTCCGGCTATAACGTGTGCTTTCAACTTCTTTGACCTCTTACACCTTTGTCAGTATATAGGAGCTTTCAAAAAACGGTTGTCTCACAAGAATTTCCTTAAACTGCCTTAAAATATACGGAGCTGAAAACTGTATGGTCAACCGTCAATTTGTCAGCAACTCAGAGTACAGATCGGAAACAGCTTTGACGTGATGCTTAAGCGTAAACATCTGATGGGCTCGATGCGCCGCCTGTGCACCAAGTTTCTGTCTCAACCCAGAATCATTCAACAATAATTTTATCGCGCCTGCAAGCGCTTCAGCATCATTAGGAGGCACTGTCAGCCCAGTTTCGTTGTGCAAACTGACCCAGGGTACGCCCGTCGGTAAATCAGTGTTGATTACGGGCTTGCCGTTAAGCATTGCTTCGACTTGAACAAGTCCGAAACACTCTGTTGCAAAAATAGAAGGCAAAACAAATATTGAGCTGGCTTTATACATTTTGGCCAGCTCTTCATCAGAGACACGCCCCATAAAGCGTACTCGCTCAGCTATACCGAGCTCTGCCGCCTGCGCTTCCAGATCAGCGCGTAACGGACCTTCACCAACCAGCGCTAGAGTAGCGTCGACCTTACTAATGGCGTCGAGCAAAACATTACAACCTTTGTAGTACACAAGTCGACCGACAAATAGAACGTCGGCACCATACTTGATCTGATCAGGAGATGGATTCACTCCTTCCTCTTTAAAGCGACCTTCTTCGATGCCCAGTGGAATGACTCGACACTTGTGTCGACGTTTTGCCAGTACTGGAGTGTGATCAATCAATGCCGGGGCTGTGACAATAATCACATCTACTTTGTCCAGGAATGATTCAAGCAACGGCTGAATCATTTTATTGAACCGAGCGTGACGAACCAGATCATGATGCCAGGTCGCCACGGTCAGACGAGCCCGCGGCGCTCTCAGAATGTGTGATGCCATGGCCAGAGGAAACGGCAAATGATAGTGTGCGACATCACATTCCTGACGTCCGAGTTCAAGTGGAAAAGTAGCTGAGAGCGGTCGTCCTTGAATTCCGAACGGAGCACCGACTGCAGTGACTTTTACCCCATCGCGCTCTTCTCGTTTAGTCTTAACAACATTATGAGTGCAAAGAACGTGAACGTCATGTTCCCGCTTCAAGCCGGAAACGAGATCGGAGACAGATTTCTCTACGCCTCCGTGGTCCGAGAAAAATGTTGAGATTTGAACTACTGAAACCAAAGTTTATTAATGCTCCGAACCGACAGACTATTCAGAATTATAGGTATTAAGAGCATGAATACGGACGAAGCGCATTACGTAGCATTTAGTTTTCAAGAATGTCACGTTCTTCATGTACAAAGGCTGTACAATCACCGTTTTCTGGCTTCGTTAATGAATTTCAAGGACCCATTCGGTCCGGAGCCTGCGGTTACACCTTGCATCTGTAGTATTCTGTTGACATTCTGAATACGGTTATGAGTACGGGGAACGTCATGTTCGGTCTGGTTAGAAAAGTTACGGCCTGCGCCATCACAGCATCTGTAACTACAATGAGCGGTAGTGCTTTCTGTTTGGCGGGCACTGTTACCCCGGTTCTTAAGGAATTGTCCCCGGCCACCGACACCACTCCGACAGCGCCACCGGCACGGGCCCCACAGTTGGCCAGAACCACGCCGATGCCGAAGACTTTCAAACTCAACGCCGGCATTACCCAGGAGTATGTGCTCGGTCCCGGAGACGTAATGTCTGTAACGGATCTGTCATCAGACGATGATAAGCCGACAGCAACTGTCCTTGCACCAGTTCTACCTGACGGTACAGCCGTGATCAATTACTGCGGCGTTATCGAAGCAGCCGGACTGTCGCTACGACAAATAAACGAGTTAGTTAACGAGAAAGCGAAGAAGTGGTTTGTAAACCCCGATATCGTAATAAATTTGGCCAAGCAACGCGCCACACAAGTTTACTTACTGGGCGAAGTCTCTCACCCAGGACTGTACAGTCCTGACGGCGGTGCTTCAAAAGGAAGCACAGACGCCAGCAGCGAACTGGGCAGCAGCGAAGGGAAATCAACACCTGCATCGGCGACTGCCAGTTCCATCTTCACCGTATCGTCCGCACTGGAAATGGCAGGCGGATTGAAAGACACAGCCGATATAAGACATATTCATGTCACCCGCCTGCACCCAAAGCAAGTAATCGACGTCGATCTATGGAAACTCATGCTTGACGGTGATGTCAGCGAAGATCTGGTGCTGCAGCCGGGAGACGTGGTGTACGTACCGAAAGGTGGTGCAGACTTCAACAGCGCTGATTTCGGTAAGGTCGTAAGCAACGGCAATAAAGTGCGCGTCATGGGTGCCTTTAAATCACCGGGACTGGTAATGATGTCTGGAGACGACGACCTGTTTTCTGTAATTGCTAAAGCCGGTGGATTAACAGACACGGCGAAAAACGGATATGTGGTCCTTGCTCGCACCAGCCGTGATGGCAGCGTGAAGATGGAAAAGGTACCGATCGGAAAGAACGCACTGAAAAATCCCGAATCGCGGGCGCGCGTAAAGGTTCGCCCCGGCGACATTATCATGGCGAAAACGTCGTACACCAAGGTGGCGCTGACAACAACGGGACGAATGGTTCCTCAGATGTTCATGCAGGCGGCCATGATGTTGATGCTCAGACAAGCTAACAACAGCAATACCAGCAGCGGCAGATGAACGCTCGGTTTCGACGCTTAGTCTGCATGATGCTGGTTGCGTGGATATCAGCAGCTGGCATGATTCAGCCAGCTGAAAGCAAAGAAGATCGAGAGACTGAACGTGCCATCCGAGACGCTATGGAGGCACCGCCAACGCCACTGGAAACGGTAAACGAATTCGTGGCGCACAGCACGGCAGTAGGTGTTCCGAAACCAGAGACAGTGACAGTTCGGAACGGTCTTATTTTCGTGCGGTTATTAACGCCCTTAAATTCTTCGTTCAACATGAGCGGCGATGTCGTGCGAGCAGTGGTTGTCGGCTCGCAAGGTGAAAACGGAAAACCCTGGCTTCAGGAAGGCGCAATCCTCGAGGGGTGTGTGGAATCGGCAAAGAAAGCCACATACGGACAGACCGACGGCGCTCTGGTAATCAGATTTTACGCCGCCAAGATAGACAACCGTCGTGTTGAGTTGTTCACGACACCCGACACGGATGACCACACACTCAAGCCCTCACCCGTACACCTCACCACGAAAAAACAAAAAATTCGCGGCATTCTTATGACCGTGACAAGAATCGCCGTGCCGGCCGCAATCGGCTCAGGCGGCATGTCCATCGCCATCACGGCGGGTGCCGGCGCTGCAATCGGATTAGCATTTTCTGAGAAAGGGAAACGCATTCAGGGCACGGTGCGCGGAGCTTGGGAAGGCGCCGGTCTGACAGTTTTTGACCCCATAGTGCGCAAGGGCGATTCAGTAGTTTTGCCGGAGGGAACGCCTCTTCAACTGCAACTAACAGAAACGTTGCAAGCACCGAAATATGTGCCAAACGTTACCAGTGTTAAGAGTGAAGGAGAACTCGCCAATCTCCAGACAGACGCATCTATTACGCAATTGAAGACCCATGCTGAAATTGTGAAGAATAATTCGACTACAGGGGAAAGTGTTCCGATAACTGAAAAAGTCGATCCATTAGCGACTGTAAACAGAAAAATTCTTCAAAACGACCTTGCCGCTGCTATTACGGCATTAGCTGAGGCCGAGAGGCTCTATCCAGACGATGAAAACGTTAGAGCCATGCACACTAAGATATACGAGCTAGTTTCAGGACAGAAGACGTCCGGTACCGAGAGTGGTACCACACATTAATGAATCTTCGTCAACAATCCATTATGTCGTTGTGCAGTATACTCATATGACAACGTAGGTAGTTTTTCTTAACTGCCCTTAACGCGCATCGAGGAGCCGAAGCTGTGATTAAGCCTCAGTCCATTATGTCGATACTATTCTCATTGCCTGCAAAGATTGCTCTGCCGCTGATAGTGCTCAGTGCTGCACTTGGTGTCGCGGCTGTCCGCACAGCGCAAATTCCGAAACAGTATCAAGCCACAGCAAGAATCTGGGTGCAGACGCGCGGAGCCGACATGAACGGAAACGGCACCGGCGCACAGTATTTGAGCTCCCCCCTGACCACAGGGATGAACGCCCTGGCAACAGCTTGCGAAGTTATCAAATCTGAAGCTGTAGTCACGGCTGCGCGTGAACAAACCGCTCAAACCGTACCAGCAAAATTTTGTCCATCTGCAGCGGAGATGAACGGCAACCTCAAGATCGAGCTGGTTAAGGACGCAGATATCATCAAGCTGAACTACGTATGCGGCAACGATAAGATAGCTCTAACCTGCTTGCAATCCTTTATAGATGCTTTTTTCCACGAGAACACCGTCGCGATGGTTGGTAATGCAACCAAATCAAAGTTCTACCTGCAGAAACAACTGGAAGAAGCGAAGGCGCTCAGTCAAAAAACTCATAACAATCTCAGACAGTTCCAGGAAGCCACGCAAACAATCAACTTAGAAGCCCAATCAGGGTCTCTTCTCTCGGAGAAGGATGATCTGGAGAAAGAGATCATCCAGGTTCAACAGATGGCAGACTCGCAGAAAAGAAAGCTGCAATTTCTGGAAAAGCAATTGGGTTTCAGCGGCAGTGACGTGATGAACGTAGACGCGCTGGCCAAGGATACGATTTTAAAAGGCTTGAGAATGACAATTGCAGAATACGAGGTCAAACTCGTGGACCTGCGAGCCAAATATCAGGAAGAACATCCTAAGATGAAGCGCCTGAGAGCCGCGCTTGATGAAGCAAAACAAGCAATGGCCAATCGAACCAAAGAATTGATCGGTTCAGCAGCAGCCAACACCAATATCTCTTCAGATCTGGGCGATAGCGAAGTGCGCGGCAAGATGCTCGACGAGATGGTGCAGATTCAAGCCAGTGAAGTCGCATCAGCCCAAAGACTGGTGTCACTGCAATCGGTACTGGCGACTGTTAAAAGCAAACTGTCTCAGATTCCCAAACAACAAGTAGGTCTAGCAGAATTAGTTCGCGCCGATGCGGTTGCCACAGATTCGTTAGCCGGTGTTGAGAAAGAACTGCAAAACGTTATCCTGACTGAATCGGTAGCGATGGGTGTATCCAACCTGAAGGTGATCGACCGCCCACAAGTATCCGAGTGCACACCGAATGTAGCCAGCAACGGCTTGCTGACGGCTTTTGGTCTAGCCATATTCGTTGCAGTCTTGCAATATGTGTTTGATCCTAAAGCACTAAGAATTGGACAGATCACTGGTCGCCTGCGCCTGCCTATCGAAGGCTGGTTCCCCAAGCTGAAGCCAGGTACTTCTATTGCTCAAACGCTCGTATCGCTTCAGAAGCTCCGCATAACAATTCAAAATTGGTCAAACCAGGGCGAAAAGGTAGTGATGGTGACCAGCGCCGATACGCATGACGGCAAATCCACCATTGCATATGCTCTGGCCCTGACCCTTTCCGAAAACGGAACGAGGGTTATGCTCATAGACGCCAACCTGAGTCATCCCACACTGCACATCTTCTGCCGAGAGCAAGCGTCACCCGGTCTGGCTGACTTTATGGAAGAACCCAGTGCTGAGCAAGCCGAAGAAAGCGTGCGTGTGGTCAACGAAAGATTGATGCTCATCCCGGCAGGCAGAATCGATCCAGACAACAACCCAATCGGTTCGGCAGCCTTCAATAGTCTGCTCAAGTATTTCGATCCCAAAGTGGACGTGTTCCTGATCGACTCACCCCGAGCCGGCTCAGCACTAAATGATTTGATTCTGCCCAAAACAGAAACGCATCTTCTAGTCGTGGCCCGTATTGGAAAGACGCTGCTCGGCTCGATGAAAACACTGGCGGCTCAATTGGCTATGTTACCGACAGCTGAATCGTTCCTCATTATCAATGATGTTAGCGAACGAACCCTCGCAGCCAACGTTACGTCAAGTGCGCCGCAAGCAGGGGCTCAAGCCGTAGCAATGGCACCGCAGCAAGTAGCGTCAGGAAACGTACAGATAAGCGAAGCAGCTGAAGCAGCTGAAGCGAGCTGGTAAATCGGCGTCAACTTCAGTTGGAAAACTGTTTGAGCGCAAGAACGACGACGTCCTTGAATGCGAAATTCGTCACAGGCAAACGAATTAATTCACGAGCCTCAGTGGAAGTCTCTAGTTTTGAGCCGACCGCAAACTTAGCCTGCCGTTGCCAACTCCCATAACGCTCCACATAGCTCTGCGGCTCATTGACGCCCGGCTTGAGAGACTCATGACAGAACCAGGCCCAACCAGCATCAATTTGATCAGGTCGAAAGCCTCTCTCAATCAGCCTTTGCGCAATGTTCAATCCAGCATAGTCCACCATTCGGATCTGCTGTAGTTTCAGCACATTTGTGATCAAAAGCAAGCTACTCAAGACAAAAATGATCTGTGCTGATTTGACTCTCCACTTGTTAGCAATCGCCGTTAGAGCGATAAGCGATACCATGGCCGGTATCACGTGACGCACCAGCGGATGTGCCATAATTGGCAAAACAGCGAGCCCAAGAGCCATAAACACAAGCAGAATTATCGACAGAGAGCGGTTGTTTCTGAGCGCCTCAGCGAAAACCGGCGGCAGGTGAAATGCTCCCAGCGCGACAAAGACGACGGCGACCGGACGCAACCAACCCTCGAGCGGTTGAAATAATCCTTTGTATGAAAAGTAAATGGCAGCCACTGCACATACGGCAGCACAGAGAAATTGAAGCAAGCGCCATTTTCTGTCGCCGCTCACCGCCACGAGAACCGGACTGGCAGCGAATATCACACTGAGTGTGGCAATAGCTCCCGCACGCAGATTGAAGCGTGCAAAATCATGAAGCTGAAATATCTCCTTCAAAGCCGTAGTTTGAAGGAAAGAGAGAGGATTAATAGTCAACATTCGAGCCACGCCTGCTGATATAACCCAGCTCAAAATGAACAATCCTGTCAACGTCAGCAACTGTTTCCGCTTGTTACTACATAAGACTGCTGCCGCCATCAAAGCCGGCAAAGCCATAAGACCTGTGCTGCGAGTCAGAAGAGCCAAAATCAGTAAAGTGCACCAGAGCAGTGCATCTAAAGCATTCACCCCTTCGGTACTGCGCAGAATTCGCTGCGTTAAAACAAGCCACCAGATGCAGTAAGCCAGAAATGGCATGTCTGTCATGAAAGTGGGTGTAACAAAAGTAATTTCGTTGAAACAAAAAATCGATAAAACCAATAAAAAAGATAGCGTTGTTGGTAACGAGAGTGCACGAAAGAGCGTGTAGAGTCCAGCCAGAGCTGCCAGAGCGAAGACTACGCCGACAAGGTCCAATTGCACAAAACCACTGCCCGCAGTACACGCCACCAGCCACCCCGGCAGCAGTAAACCGACCGCAGTCGGCTGAGACCAGCGCATCAAATCGACCTTTCCAGTCTGAACAAAATAGTTCAGCATCTGCATATATCCGCCGTCATCTGCGTAGTAGCACGGCGTCAAAAAACAGATTGGAACAAAAATGGCAAGACAGATTATGGCCAATCCTAGAAGAGCTCGCCCATCATCGCCAAAAATTCTTGCTCTGTTCACAAATGTAGTAATTGTTTATTCTGCGATGGGCAGATAGGATGCAGCCGGTCAGTCTAGTATTATGAACAATCAGCCGCCAGAAAGGGGTTCTTTGAGACGCTCTTAATAAGTGCAGTCTATCAGAAGCAACTTATGACTCCACAACCGAAAGACCTCAGCCAATTTCCGGTTCTTCTATGGATTCCTGGGTCCTTGCAGATCTTTGGCGGACATACGATTCAGTTTGAACGCACAGCGACCTACTTGCGCGCCCTGGGCTGGGACGTAACTGTTGACTTCACGCCAGAAGTTGATCTATCCAGATTTAAAGTCGTGCAAGGGCTCGGTCTAACGCCGCGTCAAATAACTGAATGCAAAACGCGCGGTGCAGCAGTACTTCTATCGACCGTTTACTGGTCAGTCGAATATGGCTATCCGACCTACAGAACTTCTGACTGGCTGCGCCAGAAATTGGGGCGCTCAAAACTTGCAATCAAGACCGGACTGCAAATAATCAGGGGTACAGGTAGTGCAGCAGGTCTCAAATTAGCCCAGCAAGCCTATTCACAGAAAGCCCGCTATGATGTTGCCGACATTTTATTACCCAACTCGCAACTTGAAAAGGAATGCATAATTCGCGAACTGGGCACGACTACTCCCCAGATGATCGTTCCGAATTCGGCAGACCGTAATATTTTTCGCATAACAGAGCCCTGGCAAAACAGAAAAAATTCAGTCGCGTATTGCGGGAGAATCGAACCTCACAAAAATCAACTAAATTTGATCAGGGCGGCCAAAAGCATCAATGTGCCGCTCACAATTGTGGGTCCGAGCCATCCGCACCATCAGCACTATTACGACACATGCGTCCGCGAAGCGCAGGGTGCAGATATCAAGTTTCTGGCATTACAAAAGCAAGAAGATCTGGTGGCTCTATATAATTCGGTCAAAGTTCATGCAGTCCCCAGTTGGTTTGAAACAACCGGGCTCGTTTCGCTGGAATCAGCACTATGCGGATGCGGTGTAGTTTCAACAAACCAGGGCTTCGCGCGAGAATATCTCGGCGATCATGTTGAATATTGCCATCCAAACGATATTCAGGGTATCGCCAGAGCAATTCAGGCGGCCTTCCAGCGCCCCCCCAATCAAGAATTCATCAATCACATCAAAGAAGATTTTTGCTGGGAACGAACAGCTGAAGCCACTTCCAATGCATACCTGGCAGCACTAAACCAGTAGACCAAGCAAATCTAAATGTGGTGTCAATTGTCGACCCACAGTTTTGCTTTCAATCTTTCTGCCAGTGCAAGGCTTGGCTTTTCAGCGAATACATAGAGAAGGTGCGCCGCTGCTATGCTCACAACAGCAGCGAAAACAAACCAGACCACAGCAAAGGTCGTGTTGTTTCCAGTTATTTTGTAGCCGATTCTCAGAATCGACATGGCGCTGAGAACGTTGATCAAATAAAGACTGTAGGAGATTTTCCCAAAATATTGAAAAATCGGATGAGCGAGCCATGAACCAAGCTTGTTCAGACGGCAGGCAACGAATACCGCGACAGCTGTAACCGCGCCAACCAGCAATGCCACGTTTACTCCGACTATTCCAGTAATCATCAAAACTGCAGCCGCAACACCGAAGAAAAGCGGTGAAGTCGTGCCTTTGTAAGCGCGATAACAGAGAAGTCCACTGGCAAAATAGAACCAGAAATCAAAAAACCAGGGGCCCAGTGCGCCGTGAAAAGCGCGAATGTTGGAAAAGACAGCCAGTGCTGTGATCAAGAGAGAGACTGTAAAGTCTCCAACTTTTGCGCTCGTGCGTTTGGCAATAAAATGGCCAAACATAAGAAAGGAAGCTGTGAGTAGATAAAATTGCACCTCGAGACAGAGAGTCCACGAGCCCGCGACAATATTTCGAACGTGAGTAACACCCTGAAGATAAAAGAGGTTGAGCAAAACCTCGCGCAGATCAGGAACCGGCTCAGACTGCAACCCCGGCATAAAACGCTCCGCCGCCAGAGCCGCAAATGAGAGCGCCAGTACACACCAGTAAGGTGGATCGAGACGAATTTGTCTTCTTAGAACGAATTTTGTGAAATCCTTTGCTGATGCCATTCTGCGCATAGAATGAGCAATTACAAATCCGCTGATGACAAAAAAAATCTGGACGCCAAAAGCACCATACGAGCACACAAGTTGAACTACTTGAGGCAATATCATGCGCAGTGGCACTTCCATCGAAGTGCCCAGGAGACAATGATGAAACAACACACAAAGAGCGGCTATTCCGCGCAAACCGTCAATGAACAAATAGCGATTTTTCACAGGCGGCGCGGCACCGCCATGACCTGGTTGAGACTGAGGCAGCTCGACTGACTTAATGGGCTTCGTTTGAGCAGCCAGGGTCAAATGACTATATCCTTGAAAGCGCTTTTGAAAACAGCATTTGCGTGCGGCAAATGACAAGTGATCTTAGCAATGCCCTCACGCGCGCTCCCTTAACTCCACTTAACTGGAATGTTTATGTCATCGTCATAAAGGTGCACATGTGCGTTCATGCAAACCGATGACACCGCATCGTGTGTGCAGACCTCTCTAACAGTGTCCTGGCAAATGCGACCAGTTTTTCGTTAGCAACTGCACTGCCATATTGAATATATTTCTGATAAATTTCGGAGTGGTCAAAGGCGTTGGCAGCAGCCTCGTTCCCAGCTAATTCACGCGAAAAACAAGTGACCAGATGTTCCATCACCTGTGCCGCATTGAAGTGCCGAAGGATTTTTACCCACATATCGCAGGAGGCCCCGATGCCCAACATCGGGTCGAACAAACCTGTGTATGGCAGACAGCTTCGCCGTATCATAACTGTGCTCAAAGGAATGCATTGTTCCTCGAGAAACATCAGAGCAGCAACATCGCGCTCGACCGCTTTCGTGCGGAAGGTTCTTATCTTTGCTGCATCTAATTCGATTTCAAACAGCTGCTCAAGGGAAGCCAACTTTGAGTGTGCTGATTCTCTTACGTCGACAACACTGGCACTACTGAATTCTGTAAAACAAAAGGCAATGTCTGCATTTGTCCTGAATACATCGATTTGAGCAGCCAACTTGCCTGGCATCCATCTGTCATCGGGATCAAGGAAGGCGATAAATTCACCAGACGCAGCTCCCAAACCAGCATTACGAGCACACGCAATGCCTCGATTCGGCTGACAAACCAGTTTGATGTTTGAATGAGTGTTGCTTGCACTCTCTAAAAACGGTGAGAATTCCTCGTCAACGATTATCAGCTCGTAGTTCTCGCTTCTCTGACTTAAAACCGATTCCACCGCTTGCTGCATGCGCTCACGGCTGCTCTCGACGGCGATGATCACACTTATCTTTTCAGTCACTTTGAGAAACTCGCGGTAAGCGCTTCCCAACCCAACTTGACAGTCCTTCGTAAACGACCTGGGGATTCAAGAACAACGCCGATATAAACTCTTGTGCAAAGCCTATAATTTCACGATTTTTCAAACGAGCCCGGCAATTGTCGTAGGCTCTCGCGGCACAAAAGAGTGAGAGGCGATCACTGAGTCCATCTGCAACCCGGGACAACTCAGAGTCTTTGATGTAACTACCGAAACGGTGATGGCGCCTCAGTGTCTGACAGCCGAATTGATAGGCTTGCTTGTAGCGAGCAGAGACGTTTGAGTCCCATATTCTGTAACTCACTTCAGCCGTGGAAACATATCCGAGCCGCCGAAAAAACCGGCCAATTCTCAAAAATAAATCATAATCTTCACTGAAGGACAGCAATGGATCAAACCAACCGCAAATATTCAAAGCCTCGCGTCTGATCATCACAGTGCTTGTGCAGATGTTGCACTGATCCATAATCTCGAATGCAGAACGAGAGAAATCTACATGTGAGTCTCCTGGAGCCACGACTGGCTCTCCTGAACGCCCAGAGCGTTGGTCAAGGGTGGCCACATTGGTGTAACAAAGAGCCATGTCAGGATCTGCTTGCATCATTTTTGTTTGCAGAGCAAGTTTGTTCTCATGCCACAGGTCATCAGCGTCAAGAAATGCGATGTAATCGCCTGTGGTTACCGAGAATCCTACATTTCTGGAAATAGCCACGCCATCATGCTCTCGTCGAACGTATTTGATGCGGCTGTCGGTCGGCAAAAACGTGCTCACATCAACGGTAGAGCCATCATCTATGACGGCAATTTCGAAATCTTGCAACGACTGTTTTAAAACCGAATTAATAGCATCGGTGAGGTAGGCGTTCGGGTTATAGCAGGGGATGATAACGCTTACCAGCGGCATGGCACTTCGGACCTGTAACGTAACTACAGTCACCCATGATACCCAACAAGAGCGGTCATCATCAGTGTGGTTACAGAGAAAGTGGCCGGGAAAAGATAGTCTTAATTAATATGAAGCGACTTTATGGAAAACTGATCAGGCGAAGCGGCGTGAGCTACATTTGCTAAATGATCAGGATCCTACTGAGTCCAAGTGCCTTCTATCCGAGCCTCGGCGGCGTCGAAGAAATTTGCAGAAACCTCGCGCATCGTTTGGCCGCAAAGAACTTTGAAGTCGCCGTTGCAGTAAACAGACATCCAACATCGCTACCCGATCATGAAGAGATCGAAAGCATCGACGTTCATCGTTTTGCCTTTGAATACCCAAGCAAAACCGTATCAGGGCTCGGTCCGGTGTTTCGCTTTCCACACAATACAAAGAACTATCTCGCTTTCGTCAAATCGTTTGCACCAGATTTAGTGCACCTCATCTGTCCGAGTTCCAATTCGCTCTATGGCTACGTGGCAATGGAACTGCTCAAGCAGAAAACGCTGGTTACGCTGCAAGGCGAGTTTTTCATGGACATGAATGGTCTCTACGATCGCTCCGCTTTCGCTCGTCTGTGCGCCTCTAAGCTGCTTCATAAAGCCAATGGCGTGACTGCCTGTTCTCAATACGTCATGGATGATGCAAAACGGCGGTTCAACTTCAATGCACCAATCGAGCAAGTAGTTTTTAACGGTGTCGATCTGGCTGAAAACTCTCTGACTGCGTCATTGAAACCGCATTCAAGACCGTTCATTTTTGCCATCGGTCGCTTGGTAAAAAACAAGGGCTTTGACTGGCTGCTGCGCGCATTCAAACGACTGACGGAGACACAGACTGAAGTCGATCTGATTCTCGCCGGCGACGGCGAAGAACGCCAAAACCTGGAAGCGTTGAGTAAAGAGTTGTCTCTCTCCGAGAGAGTCCATTTCTTAGGACGCCAGGGCAGAGCCCAGGTAAGCGACTTATTTAAGTCCTGCTTATTCTTTGTGCTTCCCTCCCCCGTAGAACCGTTCGGCATTGTCTGCCTGGAAGCAATGCGCGCCGGAAAACCGCTGATTGCAACAAACACGGGTGGTCCACCAGAGTTTGTTCGAGATCATGTCGATGGACTGCTGGTGCCACCGGAAGATGACGTTTCCTTGTTTCAAGCGATGGATCAACTTTGCTCGAGCAAAGAGTCACAAGCACTGTTTGGTAGAAATGCCCTGGACCAGGTGCAAGGCTTCGATTGGCAAAAGATTACAGATCAATACATCGAACTCTACAAGCAGATCTTGAACTGATAACGAAGCAGTACCTGCTCCACTACAGTTTGGTTTACGTTCTGGGGTCATAAAGACGTCCTTTAAATCAATTAAACGAGACTTCCTTTCAGAAGATTGCGCAAATAACTGAATGAACCTTGTACCAGCGCGTCTCATTGTTAAAATAGTCCAGTCGGCACATGCTCGGAGACCAGGATGAGCGTCGAGGACTGTTGCGCTCCAGGGACTGGGCAGAAGTGAATCGGGAAGCTTTGAAATCTGAAAAGCTCGAGAGCTCCGAGCACTGGTTAACACCAGACAGCTACAAGCAATGCTTGGCAGAGATAGAGCCATTTATAGCCAACTACAACTGGCTATGGAAGGTGCTGCGGTGGCGCGCAGGTTTGCACGGCGGCATGTTCCCAGAGCGCGCCTACGCTGCTCTGAAGCCTTTCGGCAATCAAAAGAAGCCATACTTCATTGGCACAACTACTGCCGGTGTCAAATTTGTCGGAGATTACCGAGACCTTTACTCAGTGCTGCTCGTCGTCGACCCGAGCTTTCATTTAGATTTTGTCAAATTCATCTGCGAAAAACTGACAGCCCGGCGCGGCAAAGTATTTATCGACGTCGGTTCCAACATGGGAATTGTTGCAGCATCAGTGGCAAAGTTGCTCGGACCGGATTATCGAGTCATCGCAGTCGAGCCAGTTCATGCGACCGCAACAAGAGCAGCCGCCACCTTTGCTCTAAATTCCCTGTCAAACGTGGAACTATTCAAGGGCGCAATCAGCGAAACCAACGGCGAAATTTCTTTCTTCCAGATACCGGGTCACTCTGATAGAGCGTCAATTCATGCCGATGCAATCGAGAGAGATCAAAATCTGATCAAGATCACAGTACCGAGCAGAACCCTCGATTCCATTGCCGATGAGCGAAAACTCGGCGAAATCGGATTTATAAAGTTCGACGTCGAAGGGCACGAACCCTCCGCAGTTGCGGGCACACAGTCGATCATTGAAAGAGATAAGCCTGACATTATCTACGAATATGCCTTTGCAGTGGCGGAAAAAATGGGATGGGAAGCATCAGATGTAGCAGCGCTTATCGGAAAAATCACTCCTTACAAGTTTTTCTCCATGGTCGACGATCAAACGCTCGGAGATTTCCCGCCCCCTGCTAAAAATGAGGGACTGGTCAATATCTACTGTAGCCCTGAATAAAATACTGTACAGATTAAAGTCATCGAACGTCCAAAACACAATGACAGCACAGTTCGTCACATTAGACGTGATCACTATATGACTACTTGCAAGTTTGTGTATTATGCCCGCAGTGACGAAGGTAGGAGTCGGGGTGAGTATGACGACCAAGGAACCGAAGCTTAGTATTCTCGTGCCCGTGTACAACGAGCGCAGAACGCTACGAACTCTAATGCGGCGGTTGCTACAATCTCCGATCCAAATTCCCTTTGAGATAATCGCCGTCGACGACTGCAGCAGGGACGGTTCGCGCGAGATCTTACAAGAGCTAGCCGCAGAGGATTCACGCATCCGTCTGGTTTTCCACACGGAGAACACCGGCAAGGGCGGAGCCATTCACACAGCTATAAAAGAGATGACCGGTGACATAGCACTGGTTCAGGACGCCGATCTTGAATACGATCCAAATGAAATACCGAGAGTGATCGCGCCTATTCTCGATGGCAGGGCTGATGCGTCTTTTGGTAGCCGTTACGCAGGCAGAGAATGTCGCCGAGTTTTGTACTACATGCATACGGTCATGAACAAAACACTGACCTGGCTGACCAATCTTGTCACAGACCTGGATCTGACCGACATGGAGACATGCTACAAAGCGGTCAGAGCAGACATTCTCAAGCAAACACCTCTCAAACAGAAACGCTTCGGCATGGAACCAGAGCTGACAGTACGTCTAGCTCAGTGGGGGGCACGCATTTATGAAGTGCCTATAAGCTACTCCGGACGAAGCTATGCAGAAGGAAAGAAGATAACCTGGAAAGACGGCGTGCAAGCGTTGTTTGTAATTTTCTGGGTGGCTTTTATCGACCGAAAGTTCACCACTCATGATGGTTACTATCACCTCAAAGCCGTACGCGGACCAGGTGTGAACCACTGGATGTTCGATACGATCAAACCATTTGTAGGCAATGATGTGCTCGAAGCAGGTTGCGGTATCGGCAACCTTTCAGAAATGATGCTCAACAAATCGAGCCTTACTTGCGTCGATATCGATCCTTTGTTTGTGGAGTTGATCTCCAGACGGTTTTCTCATCTCGAAAATTTCACCGCCATCAAACAAGACATTGTCGACCTGAAAACAGATAACCTGAAGAATACGCCTGACACGGTCATCTGTTTAAATGTTCTAGAGCTCGTCAACAACGACGAACAAGCCCTGCAAAACTTCTACGACGTCTTGCAGCCAGGCGGCAATCTGATTTTGATGGTGCCTCAACACGGAGCATTATTCAGCGGCTTGGACAACAGATTCGGACACCTGCGCCGTTACGACAAAGAGAAGCTGGAACAACTCTTAACCAAAGCAGGTTTCGAAGTTCGATCAGTGAAAGATTTCAATCGTTTAGGTTTCCTGGGTTGGCTCGTCTTCAGCCGCCTGTTACAAGAGAAAGAACTTTCAGGCTCTGCCATGTGGCTGTTCAACTTGATTTTGCCGATCGCAAAAAGACTGGAGTTTCTCAGCTTCGTTCCAGGAGTGAGCATCGTTGCCGTAGCTCGCAAACCCGCCGAAGCCGGAGCAAAATTTTTTTCCCCAGCGAACCAGTTCCAAATAGCTAGAACCTAGCATGGCAAACGATCTACAAATACAGCCAAAACTCAGTAGCAGTCGAGCAGCTGTGGTACAGACGACTGGCGCACGTCAATATGTAATCGCCCTGGCCGTAGTTGCCACCATCTTTGGTGCACTGTACTTATTCTACGCGCGCCCGGGAAGTGCTGGCGATGAGCCAGCCCACTATGCCAATGTTATCTACTACGCCCGCCACAAGTGCATGCCCATTTTGGGACAACCTGAAGTCTCTTATGAAGGACAGATGGGTCCGGTTTACTACGCGCTTTCAGCACCGGTTTGGTTAGCTTGTGCAGGACTTGGAGAGCACGAGGCATTCTTTGCCTTACGAATTTTTGACTTGCTCCTCGTGCCTTTGACGGTATTCCTTAGTTACAGGTTGGCTTCGATCGCCAAGCCAGAGGACAAGACGTTTGTTCTCGCCACGACGACTTTTATGGCGCTCAACCCCAGTTTGCTCTCCATTGCAGCCAGTATTCAAAATGATGCCCTGACATGCGTTTTGACGATGGCGATTTCACTTCTGTGCTTCAAGTTCATGCAAGACGATACCAATCTCATAAGGAAGGGTGTTCTGATCGGCTTGCTAACAGGCGTTGCGATTCTCACGAAAGCAACAGCGGTTTTTCTGGTCGTCGCCATCCCCGTATATGCCATTGTTTGTTGGCGCTGGCGCAGTGCCAAATTTATTGCAGCTTTTGGCTCCGCGGTTGGTCTCAGTGCCGGCTGGTGGTTTGTGCGTAATGTCGTGCTCTACGGAGACCTTTCAGCCCAGGCAGCTCTGACGAAATTCAATTACAACAATAATCCACCGCCATTCGATTTTAGAGAATGGCCAAAATTACGCCATTTCTTATGGGAGACCGAAACCTATTATTGGATGCCAATTCAATACTACAGAGACGTCTTCCACACTCCAGTCTGGCTGAGAAGCATTGTTGGCATATTCACGGCTTTAGGCTTAATCGGAGCTTTCGGCATAGTCGTGAAGCACGTCAAAGACTGCCTGCAAAACAAAACTCTGAAGCCGTTTTTTCCTCTATTTATGGCCACGCAATACGCTGTATGCATGTTGGTTTTCATTTACTCATGCGCACGTATCACACACTTTGCCGCTCGAGTAACCTTCCCCACAATCATCATCTACGCAGCGATGATAGCCAGTGGTTGCTTCGTGGTCAGAAAGTTCAAGCAGTCAGAAAAAGCATTTTTGGCTCTATTGGCGGCTGGAATGATCGCAGCCAACGTGTACGTCCTTATTCAATTGAACTCGATGCCAGTGCTTCCGTTTCATCACATCTTCTCAGTGCCACCTTACCTTTGATAAACATTTGTCTCAGAGTTTTTTGTCTTCTTGGAATCATTAGACAGACAACATTCTGCTTTCAATTCTCTATGTTATGGTTTTAAGACCTTTTGATTGGGCTAAGAAATGAACATCAAGAAACACATTCCGTATTCAGTTAAACAGTCGATCCGCAATCTCATCGTGCAGACCGTCACGTCCCCTCCAGTGCGAGCGTTTTACTGTACAAAGTTCAGACAAACCGTTGATGCAATTGGATCAGGCGAGGTCAAACTGCACTTCGGCTGTGGTCCAAGACATCTGGACGGCTGGGTCAATGTCGACCTGATTCCGAATCGTCCGCAACCGGATATTTTGATCGATGTTCAACTAAAGTTGCCGCTTCGCGACGCCTGTGTCGATTACATCTACTCAGAAGACTTGATCGAACACCTCACTTACGATGGCGCGAAAAATTTTCTCAGCGAGTGCTCGCGTGTCCTCAAGCCGGGCGGCATGCTCAGAGTAGGTACGCCGGACCTGGAATCTTTCATGCGTGCCTATCTCGATCGCTCACAGGGCGACCTTGATTTTTATCGTGAACATGAAGGCTGCCAGACCTTTGCAGAGATGTTCAACTGCGGCATGAGAGCCTGGGGTCATACATTCATTTACGATGAAGAGACTCTCAGCGGCATCCTCGAGCAGCGAGGCTTCCAGGTGGCACGCAAAGATTTCAATGACACGGAGGCAACTGCCTTTGAAGGTCTGGATCTGCGCAATCCTGTCGAAGGTGCTCACAGCTTCTTCCTCGAGTGTCGAAAACTCCCTGCTACAGCCACTACAAAGCAGCAGAAGAGCCTCGTCGCCGCGCGCTAGAACTTTCAACCTGATACAAAAGTCACATTCGACACTATAGATAAAGAGGCTTTCATCTCTCTATTTCTATAAGAGAATGTCACGTTGCGAATCTTTTTTATATCGATTTCGCTTACCCTATTTGGTTGTAAGGCGCTACAATTGAGCGATTCGTTGGGGAATTGAATTGAAGTTATCTGTCATAGTACCTGTCTATAACAGTGAACGTAGCTTGTTCACGCTAATCGAGCGCCTGGAGCCAGTTTTGCGCCAGACAGCAAGTGACTTCGAGCTTATTTTTGTAAATGACGGCAGCACCAACAGCACAAAAGAAATTTTGACCCAGCTAACCCACCAGTACAGCTGGGTGCGCGCCATCAACTTCATGCGCAATTTCGGGCAGCACAGTGCGGTGCTCTGCGGAATCCGTGCCGCAAAATTTCCTGTCATCATCACGATGGACGATGACTTGCAACACCCACCGGAAGAAATTCCAAAACTGATCGATACGCTCAACGAAGGTTGGGATGTAGTCTACGGAACACCTGAAGCGCAACAGCACGGTATCTGGAGAGACCTTGCTTCCGAATTGACCAAGATCGTCTTATCCGGAGCCATGGGTGCCTCTACTGCTCGAAACATCAGCGCTTTTAGAATATTCCGCACAAAATTGCGCGACGCTTTCAGCATGTACTACGGTCCAGCAGTTTCCGTTGACGCGCTTCTCACCTGGGGCACGACAAAATTTGCCGCTATTCCTGTGCGCCATGACCCCAGACACGCCGGAGTCTCCAATTACACGTTCGGTAAATTGCTCATACATGCAATCAATGTGGTTACCGGTTTCAGCACCATTCCACTGAGATTGGCGACACTCAATGGGTGCATTTGCCTGGGTCTGGGATTCATACTACTGGTCTATGTTTTCGGTAGATTCCTGATTCAAGGTTGCGACGTACCGGGTTTCCCATTTCTCGCATCTGTTGTGATCATTTTTTCAGGAGCGCAACTTTTCTCGCTGGGAATTGTCGGCGAATACCTGGCTCGTATGTACGCCAAATCAATGGCCAAACCGACTTACGTCATAGAGACAGAAGAGGAAGTTGGTGCCTTGCAAGCTTTTGAAGAAATTCCAGGTCGCCTGGACAAATCAAGCCAGCTCACATCAGTGCGTTGAGGTGACGATAGTGATTGATTCTTTGAAGAAACAGAACATCAGCCCGGCAGCTGACACCTCTACAAAAAATGCGGGGTACACGATTCCTTTTAATCGCCCCTGCTTCGCCGGTCCTGAACAAGAATATATAGCGCAGTCAATCGCCAACAGTCACGTCTCAGGCGACGGGCCATTTACCAAGAAGTGTCATGGCTTGCTCGAAAATTTCCTGGGCGTAAAAAAAGCATTGCTTACGACTTCATGCACACACGCATTGGAGATGTCTGCTCTCCTTCTGGATATAAAAGAAGGTGATGAAGTCATCGTTCCGTCTTTTACTTTCGTCTCCACAATCAACGCTTTTGTACTGCGCGGAGCTAAACCTATTTTTGTCGATGTGCGCCCGGACACGCTTAACCTCGATGAGAAGCTGGTCTCAAAGGCTATAACGGCAAAAACCAAAGCCATTGTGCCGGTGCACTACGCCGGAGTTGCCTGTGAAATGGACGAAATCATGGCAGCAGCAGGCTCAGAAATAGCCGTTGTTGAAGACAATGCTCACGGCTTTTTCGGTGAATATAAAGGCAGAAAGCTAGGAACATTCGGTCAAATGTCGACCTTGAGCTTCCACGAAACCAAAAACTTCCAGTGTGGTGAAGGCGGCGCCCTCATTCTCAACGATGAGAAGTTGATCGAACGAGCTGAAATAATCAGAGAAAAGGGTACCAACCGGAGCAGATTTTTCAGAGGACAGGTAGACAAATACAGCTGGGTTGACCTGGGTTCCAGTTATTTGCCTTCAGACCTTTTAGCAGCCTTCCTTTACGCTCAATTGCAAGCCAATAAGGCGATCCAAACGAAACGCCAGCAAATCTGGAACATGTATCACGAACACCTGCATGAATGGGCCGGCGCAGGCAATGTGACACTACCTACGGTGCCAGAGCACTGCCGACAGCCCTATCACATGTTTTACATGCTATTGCCTTCTCTGAAAGTGCGACAGGCATTAATTGCGCATCTCAAAAAGGACGGCATTCTGGCTGTCTACCACTATCTGCCGCTGCACATCTCCGACATGGGCAAACAATACGGCGGTCAGGCGGGTGATTGCCCGGTCACCGAAGATATAAGCGATCGCTTGCTGAGACTGCCTTTCTACAACAGCCTGACGGAAGAAGACCAGATGAAGGTAGTCGAGTCGATTCTGAGATTCTCGGAATTCTAAGAACCAGTTCAGAGCTTCGCCGCACAGACGACTGTATTCCGGAGACTGTGCCTTCAGTTCTCAGCGTCCGCGAACATTCTCCACAAATTGCTGCCTGGTCAGGGCCATGATTATCAGGTCGTGATACTCACCCTTAGCGAAGAAATGCTCCTTCAAGAGTCCTTCCTCTACAAAGGCAAGTGACTTATACAGCTTTATCGCAGGCAGATTTGTCGAGATTACTCGCAACCAGATCTTGTTTAAATTGAGAGACTCAAATCCGTAATGCAAGCCTTGAATCAAGCTCTGAGCACCGCGACCGCTGCCCCTGAATTCTCTGGGACCGATATAGATGCCGAGTTCGGCCACACGGGAAATCCAATCAATGTACATGAGCCGGAACAGACCAATCAATTGTTTCGGTTCTTGACTGTAAATACCAAGCAGCGCCTGATTACGATCGGCGTTAGTGCTGGCATACCAGGACTCGACTTGTTGCATAGTCGACGGCATCGGTGTAGCCGTCATCGTAAACGACAACTCTCGATCGTTGCGCCATTTCAAAATCTCTTCCAGATCGGCATGCTCGACTGCGGCGAGTTCAACAGCGGTTACAGTCTTGCTTCTCTTATCTTGCATAAAGTATTGCACCACTCATAGTATCAAGTTTGAGACGACACGAGATTCTGAGCTGACGCCTCAGCAAATGATTTCATGAATTTGGTGGCATTTGGACCCTCGTTGAAAATGAGATCCAGAACCGTCACGTAGTGATCGAAAGGTGGGAAAAGCTGTGTGTACTCAGGATAATTGCTGTAATCCATCCACTCCACTGCAATACTTTCATTTCCAAACAACGATTCATCCAGATAATCCTGAGCGGCAGGGCCGGAGAGGTAGACAGTAGCACCTGCTTGCTTGCATAAATTGACCAATCGCTCGTTGCGATCGCCTATCAATTGGTACTCAGTGCTGTCTGTGATTTTCGTTTGAATGCCCAGAACCTGACAAACTGTTTTTATAAATCTCTGATTGATTTTAGAGAGCGAGAGCTCCTCGTCATCATAGAGTGCCTGAAATATTTTCGAGTATTCTTGAAAATATCGCGCTCTGGAATAATTTTGACTGAGAGACGACCAGTGCTTGCGCCGCCACTGAGGATCGGCAACTTGCGCTTGCGCGACAGTAAATGTTGAGGTAAAGAGATCGGTAGTTGTAACCGGGATAGTCAGCCACTTCGACCCGGCTGCCGTCTTTATCTTGTTTCGATTGCGCCAGTCATGTTTCGTGTATTGGACGCAATCATAGAATATGAACTCATCGACACAATTGATCAAGTCGAAATAGCCCTTCCAGGGAATGTAGTTGGACTGAAGAATTGCTACTCTCTTGCTTTTCATGGTTTCTCTTCTGCGCTCGCTTTTGTCCAGATTTCCCAGCCGTCTCGCGTTGACGTATGACGATAGTATCGAGAAAGACGATGTCTGAGATCGACAAAACAATCGACCCATGACTTATAGCCAACCAACTCCGTTTTCGATGAATCAACGAGAACAGTTGGAACGTCACGTTTTTCGAGAAGCTCCACCAGTCTATCAGTATCGCTTTCAAAGGCGAGACAGCTGAACAAATCGATTACAGGAGCAGCAGTCTGGACACCGGAGAGACAGGGGATCATAAAAGATGACGCGGTCAAATAATATACGGGTCCGCTCTGGCTGGACGCTTTTACATAATTTGCTTTCTCAGTCAGTTCCAACGCCATGGCGCTGGGCAGGTATATTCCTGACACAATAGTTGCCGGCTTCTGAGCTGGACCATGCAACAGCTCCAATGCAGTAGTTTTAGCTGTGATGCCGGCGTTTTTCAGTTGCTGGCTTATGCGCGGCACAATCAGTAGCGATAGAACTGCAAGGGTCACCACAGCCGGCTCGATTATGCGAGATTTTCGATTCACACCGACAATTGCAGCCCGGATCAAATCAATCACCAGAAATGCATACAAGAAATAGCAGCCAATCAAGTACTGATCGCCTGGTGCCGGTCTATTGACGAAATAGGTAAACCAGAGCAAACACATAGTTGCAGTGGCAACTCGCAACGAGTTACGAACACCACCAGGAAATCTCGTATCCAGTGCAATACGCAAGATCGTGTATAGCGAATGGACGACCATAAGGAATGGAATAGGTTGAAACTCAAGACGACCGCCACCAAGATAACCGGACTGCACCAGCAGCTGTTTGTTCTGAACGAGTTTCACGTAAGCATTCAAATCAGGTGCATAACCGAGCATTAGCCATGCAGCAGCGTAACCGACGGTGGCAGCAGTCAACAGACCGCCCACAAATATCGCAGCCGTTTTAAGCAAGCCGAGCAATTTTGCAAAGCCGCTCTCAGGATTTCGCATATACAAGAACGCAAGAAAGCCTGCGGTTATGCAAAGGCCAGTTTCAAGATTGAAGAAAATGACAAAACAAGAAACTGCGCCAAGCGTGAAAGCAAGCGCCTGCCTGGAGAGCGAACGACATGAAAGCATCGTCACTATGGCGATGGGAAAACCCAGAAGCCGCCATGCCGTTTGATTCGGGAAATACTCGTTCATTTGATTGAGCTGAATCAATGGCGCAAAAAAGGCTATGGCAAAAAGGCTGGCTACTTTTGCTCGACCCGACAGTTTATAGAACAAAAAGGCAGCTGTGATGATGAATATGGCTTGAAAACTGCGCACCATTTCCACGTAGGTGCCAAAAGAGAAAGTGCCAGACTTACTGCTGACAAAGGCGATCAAAATAGGTTGTATCAAACCGTAGAAAGGATCTACTTCGCGAAACAAAGGCTTGCCCGCCGCAAGCAATGCCCCTGGTCCGACAACGTCGCTGTAGTGCGTTTGTATCTCGAGGAATTTACCGGCGGTCGAGGCAGTCAAATCAGGCACAACTATCAGCCCTGGAACCACCATCAATGCAACGAAGAAGGTCAGCGCCGCACTGTAAAAGATTTTGGGAATGCCCCGACCCTTCTTGAAGAAAAAATACAAAACGGGCAAACAGACAAATCCGAAGGCAATTCCAGCCGGATTTTGAAAAGATTTGAAGAGGAAAGCGGCAATGGCTATGAGCGCCACCAGATAGCGCCCACCATATGAGTTGTACTGGCGGAGCAACTGGTCACGCATGAACGGCGCAGCAATGACAAACAAGGCGCAGGCACCCAGCAGAGTGAAATACCCTTTGCTTTGCCAGATGTAGTGGCCGCCGCACCCCATCCACTCAATAAGATGGGAGTGGATACCATACTCACGCGGAGGGCGGCTGCACTCACCGTTCAGCATTATGCAGATAGCCAGAGCGGCCATAGCAAAAGTGACAATAGCGGCTACACCCGCTGAACTAGCCAGAGGTACGAATCTTTTGGCAGCAAAAGCCGTGCCACTTTCTACGGTGGCAGAGACAGGCACTTCAGATGTGTCAGCAGAAGTTTTGATCATTCAAACCGCGCCGAGACCGAGCCATCGACATTTGCCAAGTATCGCATTCCTGAGCTCATTGAAACTGAGAACAAGTTCAACAAAGCAGCCTGTTACGTAATCAGCATCCTGTATTACCGTTCAGGCTCGGGGCGGCTTGCTTGATGAGGAGGAGTTAACTCACGCTTCGTTGAGATTCATTACCCTCTGAACTTTCGCAGATATAATTGTCAGGAATCAAAAGTCATCAGCAGGCTGCCAATCCGGTAAGTAATCATGTCTAAAAACGGACCGAAAATTCTAGTTTTCATCGTCGCGTATTTCGCGGCCGACCATATCCAGTCGGTATTCAATCGCATCGATCCTGCACTGCTGAAAAGTGACGACATCCACGTCCTCTGCATCGATGACGCCTCGACAGACAGCTCGTCCGAGACAGCGGCACAGTGGGTGAAGCAAAACGGTTACAAGAACATCACCATATTGCGCAACCCGGTTAACCAGGGTTACGGCGGCAATCAAAAAATCGGCTATCGCTATGCCGTAGATAACGGATTCGATTACGTCATTCTCTTGCATGGAGACGGTCAATACGCACCGGAACTGCTCGGCGACTTCATTGACATTTGGAAGAAGACCGACGCCGATGTCGTACTGGGAAGCCGCATGCACTCAGTAGTCAGTGCCCGCAAAGGTGGCATGCCTCTGTACAAAATCCTGGGCAACAAGATTTTGACAAACTTTCAAAATGCAGTCTGCGGCAAAAATTTGTCTGAGTACCACACCGGTTATCGAGCTTACAGCACAAGATATTTGCGCTCTGTGCCATTTGAAGTCAACACCAACGATTTCCACTTCGACACCGAGATATTGCTGCAGGCATTCCAGGCTGACGCCAAAATCGCCGAACTGCACATTCCCACTCACTACGGCGATGAAGTATGCCGCGTAAACGGAATGCGTTACGCAAAAGACGTTGCCATCGCGACCCTACAGTACAAATTGAATAAATTTGGCATGTTCTGCTCGCTTAAATATCGCAACATCGGCACAAATATCTACGAAAACAAAAAAGACCAGCAATTTTCTTCTCACGCAGTAGCTCTTAAACAAGTTAAGAAGTATCAGCCTGCCAGATTGCTCGAGATCGGATGCGGTCAGGGTCTGCTTGCCAAATCGTGCGCAGATATGCCTGTAAAAGTAAGCGGCATCGATAAGATTTCAGCACCGACGAATCATTCAATGGAGAAGTACTACCAGGCCGATCTGGAAACTGACGACTTGCCTGTGGATCCGCTCTCATACGACATGGTTGTGATGATGGATGTGATCGAGCAATTGGCCGCTCCAGAGAAATTCCTTTTGAAACTTCGCAATGAAACCACAGCAGATCTCGTGGGTGCAAAAGCTCCTGTGATTGTGATTTCAACTCCGAACGTTGCCTTTGCCAGCCTCAGGCTCGGCCTGCTGTTTGGTCGATTCAATTATGCAGACCGTGGAATTTTAAACATCAACCACAAGAGGTTATTCACGAGCGCCTCGTTGCGTCAAACTCTGGTCGATTGCGGCTATGAGATTGAAGATTGGCGAGCTGTCGGACCACCGTTTGAGCTTGTCTTGAAAGGTAAACTTGGCACTGAGTTGAGTCGTGTCTGCGACGTACTGGCTCGAGCTTTTCCAAATCTTTTCGGATTTCAGTTCATCGCCATTTGCCGTCCAAAACCAGGTGTTAAGCAGCTGCTTAACCGCAGTGAAAAGTGGTTAGTGAGCGAGTCATCGTTTGACAACCGAGCTAAAGCAGATCTTGAGCTAGTGCCGGTCTAACTCGGTTCACTGATTTCGTACGTAGATAACAAAGGTCTCGGTCGACGTTATTGGCGGTTGCGTATTGCGATAGAGCAGTTTGTATCCGCGCTGCGCCAGTTCCGGTGACTCCTTATCAGTCAACAAATAGAGCTTTTTATCTTTGCCAAAACGAGCATCGATAATCTGACAGAGTTCATCTGTGGTCAAAACGCGCTTCTCCGGACGGTTCCAGAGAGCGTGTGTGCCGAATTGATTGAGATTGGGATAAAACAACTTCAAATCAGGAAGATAGGGAAGCACTGTCAATCCAACATTGGGCGAGCAGACAACCGGGTCATTCTTCAAATCAAGTGTCCTTAAGACCTGCACAGTCTCTTCACCTGCAGAAAACGGGCGCTGATACTCAATGACACAGGCATAAATGCCAACGGCGGAAGAATAGATCAAGCTCAATAGGAGAGCTAAACTCAGTACAGAATCAAGCCGCGGTGTAGCTGTTTTTTCTTCTCGACTATCATCGATCCACAGACAATAGAGTGCCACCAGCAGGTAGAAACCCCAGTGTCGAACCGATCCAAAATATTTGATTGCAAATAGCAAAAACAAGCCGGTATACGAAAACAAAAAAGTCAGCAACGCAAATCTGTTACTCCAGAGCCTTTTCACGATCAGAAAAATAGTTGCGAATGCAAGAACCTTCATAATCAAGAGAACTGACGCGCTGAACATCGGTGCACAGACTCCGTGGTCCAATGACGTTGCGGGGTCCGGGAAAAAAGCGCCTTTGAACGTGTTCAAAACCGGATGAGCCAAAATGTTGAATGAAACTGTTGGCGGAAACTGTCCATCCGCTGGCGGTCTTACCTGCAAGATACCGATCAATATTCCCAAACTGGAGACAAGAAATGGTAGAAGCATCTTCGCCTTCTGCCGCCAGTTGGTGAGCAGATAGGCAGCAGTAATTGACATGGCAACAAGCATGCCGTGAACGTTTGTATTTGCAAGTACAGCAATCAATACAGCCGCCAGCAAACCGATACGCTTTTGTCGATGATAGAGTGCGGCCAGAGCAACGATAGAAAGAACACTGATTCCGTAACTTCTGGCAATCACTGAATATTCATAGACAAAGAGATAAGAAAAACAGATCAAGGCTCTCAACAGAAAGCTGAACGGAGCACAGAAGATGATGATTGCTGCAGTGGCCAGGGCAATCAACAGATTGGCTGCAGTCATTGCAAAATATGGCAGACCGGCTTTGGCGAATGGCACCAGAAACAGATACCAGAGGGCTGGAGAACCAATGTAGCCGGTGCGCGACACGATATTGAAAAAGTTTTCATCCCTGGCCAGCAGCCAGGGATCAGCTTCGTCACACCAGGGTTCGTGATGAACCGCGGTGAACCAGGTCACTGCTGCGTAAAGCACTAGCAGTAACACATTTGCGATCAACGGTTTCGCAATTAACTTCCGTTCGAATGCTGAAGGACAAAGCAAATTGAATGACATAGCGCTAAGCTTAGCGGTACTCGCATTATGTGCCAAGTAAACGGCTGGAAGAGCGGCAGTCATAACCTTCCGAAACCTGAACCACTAACAGGTTCGACTGTTGTTAAACTTTGATACTGAGGCAGCCGTGGTTGTCTCGTTGCTTAGACGGGAGTAATACAGTGTCCGGCAGTAAAGCGGTCGAAAACAGGGAGTCAGGCCATGCTACGCCTGGCAGCCAGTCTAAGCTGAGGGTGCTGCGAATCTCTCACAGTGCCACGGTAGACGCCTACAGAGAGCGCGATCGACAGCTATCAATTCGTGAAGGCATAGAGCTGGAATTGATTACTCCCAAGTATTGGGACCATCTGGGTGGCAAGAACGAAGATATAAAAGAGAGGTTCCCGGTTTACCGAGCAGCCACTTTCGGCACAGGTTCGGTGCCCCTCTTCGCTTTTGATCCATTGATAGTAAAAAAGGCTCTGCATGACTTTAAACCCGACATAGTCGACGTACATGAAGAACCATATTCGGTATCAGGCTACGAGTGTGTTCTTCTCTCTCGGCTCTATGCGCCGGATTCAGTGTGTGTATTTTATTCCGCACAAAACATCCTCAAGCGCTATCCGCCGCCCTTCTGCTGGACTGAACAGTATGTATTCAAAAACTCTTTCGGAGCTTATCCTTGCAGCGAAGGCGTGCAAACTGTTCTGAAGACGAAAGGATTTGCGCAAAACTCGGCCGTTATTCCGCTGGGCGTAGATCTGGACTTATATACTTCGGTCGGCTCAAACAAGCGCGCAGACTACCAGATCGAGAACGGTCAATTTGTGATTGGTTATTTCGGGCGCATCGAATCATACAAAGGCATTCAGTACCTGGTTGAAGCTCTCGCTCGCACTAAAGAAGCAAACTGGCGGCTGCTGGTAGTCGGCAGTGGTCCTTACGAATCAGACCTGCGGACTCTGGCAAGCAATCTCGCGGTGAACGAACGCATCATCTGGACAGGTCCGGTTGCGGGTACCGAAGTACCCGCTTACATGAGGTCTTGTGATCTCATTGCGGTGCCGAGCCTGACTACACGAACCTGGAAAGAGCAGTTCGGAAGAATAATTGTCGAGTCAATGGCTTGCGGCGTTCCATGCGTAGCGTTCGACTCCGGCAGTCTGCCCGAGGTGGTCGCTGACGCAGGGCTGGTTGTCGCAGAGGGAGATGTTGCCGAACTAACCGAGGCAATAAATCGGGTGGCAACAGATCCCGAGCTTAAAAAGACGCTCAGAGAGCGTGGCTTGGAAAGAGCTCGCAGTGAATATTCCTGGGGAAAAGTGGCACAGCTTATGCACGACATGTACGATAGAGCCATCATGCTGCGCAACCAGAGCCGATCTTAATATTTTTCTACGTTGGCGCAGATGAAGGTACCCAAGTGGTATGCGATATACTTTAGCGTGCACTTAAGGTCACTAAAAAATGCCGCGAAAGAGTTTTTCATCCGTCCTGAGTTTGCTGCTGCTCGCGGCGGCGCTAAGCTGTATCCCCGTCAAGGCTCAGGATGCGCTGTGGCGAACCTATTTTGTCTCCGCAGAAAAAGCGTATCAGCAGGGCAATTACAAAGAATGCAAGGCATTGTTGGATTCTGCCGTAGGCGCAGCCAGAAAGTATGACGACTCGCTGATTGCATACTATTACCTGGGGCGCGTTTGCGAGCGGCTGGACAATCTCAAAGATGCCGAAAACAATTACAGAACCGTTCTAGACAATCTTGGTCCCAAGATCTGGGCTACGCTCCGTCCACCAGAAGGTACGTTGGATTGGGAACAGACAGACACCATAGACAGCCAACATACCCTAAGTTCAACTGAGTTCGTAAAACATTTTCGCCATCACAAAGCTCCTCTTCAGAGCCGATTAGCCAAACCTATAACAACGGTCGATGTCTTGACCGACCTGGGACTGCTGATGCAGGAACAAAACCGCATTCAAGAAGCTGAACAGATGTTCAGACAAGCCCTGATGCTCTCCGAGCTGCGTTCAGAAACTGCAGCAACATCCCAGCCAAAGATTTTGCAGAGACTGGCAAAACTCTACGCAACTCAAAACAGAAAGATAGAGTCTGACGCTGTCTACAGGCAGCTAGAAGAGTTGCGCGCAAAATCCATGCCTGGATTCGATCAACTCGTCGACAAAAATGTTAAGGATATAAATCGACTCGGCAAAAACCGCGTTCTGACTGCTACACGACTGAATAATTTAGCCCTGTTCTGCGCAATCCACGGCGACTACGCCAAAGCCAGCTCACTGTACGGTCGAGCTCTGGAAAACTGCGATAGAGACGCCAATAAGGCGGACATGATGATCATCATGCGAAACTACGCCGACCTTCTGGAAGCGATGGGCAAAAACGAAGAGGCTAAGCGCTTTTTAGTGCAGGCGGGCGGACTTAGCAGTTCACTAGCCGATATTCATAACGTCTCAAAAAACGTGATGATGACTTCGCCAAACCTTTCTCAATCGACTGACAAAACCGTTGATACGGAAAAGTCTGCAGTCGCCGATAAGACTTCCGAAAACGAAAGCAAATAGTGAGCGCATTCGCCACCACAGACGGTGCATCAGATCCAACCACTCTGATCAGGCTCTGAATCAAATTGGCGCTGGTGATAGAACTGAACGATAAATACTCACGATTTTCTCAGCCATCTGATCGCTGCTGAAGTTTTGCATGGCTCGTTCTCGTCCGGCGTTTCCGAAGTTTTCTCGCATCTGCTTATCAGACGAAAGTTGTTGAATCGCTTCACCGAGCGCCGCATCATCATCTGGCGGCACCAGAAGTCCTGTCACCCGGTCGTCTACGATCGTGCCAAGACCAGGTCCCATCGTCCCAACTACAGGTAGCCCAGACATCATGGCTTCGACTGCAGACATTCCGAAGGGCTCAGCTTTCGACGGCAATACAAAAACATCTGCAGATGCCAGCAATTTTCTCACGTCTCGCCTGTAGCCCAGCAACTTGACGCGATTTTGCAGATTCAGCGTCTGAACCAGTCGCTCAAGCTCTTCCTTCTGAGAGCCGTCACCAACGATCCAGGCGGTCACTTTCTCATCTGGATCAAGTCTCGCACACGCCTTAACCAAACAGTCGAAATTCTTCTCCGGCTCAAGCCGGCCTACTCCAATTACCACTATCTCATCATCGTCAGCGGCAAACTCACGGCGAGTCTCCTTGCGAACGGACCGATCGACATCAAAAACAGGAATACCTGGATGAACAACAGTTGTTTTCTGCTCCGCCACTGCCTCTCTCTGGATGAGTTCAGCAGCGACATTTTTCGTAATCGGCAAGAAATGAGCTATAGCCTTATTCTTGAAGATCTGGCAGGTGTTCCACATTTCGCGAGCCGGTGAACGATAACTCATATAGTTCGGTTTGTCGAAATGAACCGACATGATTACTGGCAGATCAACCATTTTCGCGGCAATTGTTCCAACAAAAGAATCCAAACCAAGATGAACGTGAACGAGGTCAATCTTGTGTTTTCTGAAGAATGTCGAGAGTGCCACCATTGAGCGAATATCAAAATATCCAGACACTGGTACAAAATCGATCTCGGCATTGGCACCAACGAATTTTTGTGAAATTGCGCCCTCTGCCGTACAGATGATTACGGGCTTAACTGAGCTTGATTTCGAAGATGCGAGTAGATTGTAAACATAGTTTTCCACACCCCAGACGCCATCGCCAAACAGCAAGTGGGCAACGCGAATAGTGTTGAGAGAAGCGTTCATGAGGTTTCCAGCTCGACCAGACCTAAGCATTTTACCTGGCTTAGTACTAAGGTGATAGTGCGGGCTCACACATCGACACTTTACGCGATGCAGCCGTCAATCTCTTTGTGGAAACTTTCTAAGGTTGTCAGGGCGGGCTGACATCACGTATATACTGAGTCTGTTGACTTGGAAGACCTCGTGACTGCACAGCCACTAAACATACTAAGCGCTTCCAAAAGTGCAAAACCGCCGATATGGAAGCAGAAAACAGCAATAATTCTGACAGTCGCCTTCGCACTGACAGTTTCGCCGCATGGCATGTCTTCACCAGTTGGTGTGATTACGCCACCAAGTATTGCTTTCATACTTGGTGTTCTATGGGTTTTTTATAGCCGCTTCAGTGTCGGCAAGCCGATAGTTCCTATGGCAGTCTTGTCTCGTCCCGTAGTTTTCATGTCTTTGTGTTACTTCTTGGTCGGGCTCATCTCCGGTCTCTTTGCGGCAGACAAATTCATGTGGGGTAAAGAAGTGGTTCAGCGAACCATGATTATCATCCTGCCAATGCTGCTATTTTCCTTAGTACCCAAGAAACCTGAAGATCTCAAATTCGCGATTCTATGGTACCTGCCACTCTGCCTGATTATCGTTTTTTTTGCGGGTAAAGACGCCACTCAGACGGGTCTGAACGAAGCGACTTACACATTTGGTATGCACAAGAACCAGATCGCCGGGTCGTGCTCGATCATGTCAACAATAGCTATTGCGGCGATGGTCACAAGCCGAAGAACCAATTTCAGATGGATTATGTTGTTCTTCGCATTTGCTGGCGCAATTGGATGTTTTTTCTCGCAGGGAAAAGCGGGCATGGTCTGTATCATCATCGCCGCGTTTGTCATATTTATCGCCTCTCGCACAAAACCGCGCTACATCGTAATCTTCGCCACCACTTGCGTTATTCTCGGGGCAGGTATGTGGAAGTTGATGCCGGACAAGGCCCGAGAACACGTTGTCTCTACAAAGAAGTGGTCAACCACAGAGATTCGTCTGACAATGTGGTCGGATATTTTTCCTGTATTGAAAGACGAACCATTTTCGGCTGTGGGTTGGGGAAATCCGCTTATCAAGCTCATTCACGGTGAACAGATGTATTACGGGGACTGCGCAAACGTACTTCTATACGATTGGATGCAGATGAGCATTGTCGGTCCACTCCTTCTAATATCGGTGATTGTTCTAGCGATCAAGCAAGGTCTGGATAACGCCCGAAGAATTCCTGTGCATACAGTCTTGCAGTTTATAAACCTAGTAGCGCTTGGTACCGTTTGCGGCCGATTCTGGCACGCCATGGTAGATACCTTCTGGATCGGAAGAGGCGTCACACTAACGACCTGGGCCGCCATAGGCATGCTGATCTTCGTAAAGCTCTATCTGGATCAAACGCAAAAATCAACTGGACAGGTTGGCGTCGGTCGAGCTAAGCCAGCTCTACCACAGAAAGCCGCAGCGCGCTAACGAATCATGACAACCACATTAGAAGAAGCGACAACGACTGAAACGCCACAGCAGTCAAACCTGATGGCCAAAGCGAGCCACGGCATCAAAGCGGTGGTAACTCGACAGATTGTCACCAAGCTCCTCGGACTTGGCAGTACGCTTGTGCTGGCTCGATTGCTCAGCCCCAGCGATTTTGGTATCTACTCTATCGTTTGTTTTGCAGTCACAATGTTCGGCTTGATCGCCGATGCGGGCCTGGCGGTGGCATTGCTCAGGCAGCCGCAGGAGCCAACCATAGAAGAAGAGAGTTCAATCTTTTGGTGCCAGTTTCTGTTAGCGCTGACACATTGCACACTTGTTCAGATATTTGCCGTGCCAGTTGGAAACATCTATCACCTTTCACCAGGCAGCATTTTACTGATTCGCATGCTCTCTGTCGGCTCCTTACTGGCAGTATTTATTACGTTACCGATGATCAAGCTGGAAAGACGACTGGATTTTGGCTCGCAAGCTCGAATAGAGATGGTTCAGTCGCTCACGTATAACGTCTCGGCCATATTGATGGCACTCATACATATGGGCGCGTGGACATTTGCCCTAGCCTCCATAGCCAGCCAAATTGTGGCGATTATTATGCTTCGGTTTATCTCGCCATTTACTCCCAAATTCTGCATGAACATTGGTGTATGCAAAGCAAAACTGGGCTTTGGTCTAAAATTTCAGAGCACGAATATTTTGGGCTTCCTGAAAGAGACAATAAATCCCCTTTTTGTTGGGCTCGTAGCAGGCACTTCCGCTGTTGGCTTCGTAAATTTTGCTAGCACCACCGCTGGTTACAGCCTGATGGTGACGGCTCCATTCGCCAGACTATATTTCCCCATCTTCTGTCGCATGCAAAACGAACCGGCCCAGGTCATAAAAGTAGCAGAAGCTTCTGTTCGATGGAATTTCCTGGTTGTATCAGGATTTACAGCCATTGTGCTGCCTCTCACTGACATTATTGTCCAACATGCATTCGGCGATAAATGGCTGCCTTGCGTCGTCGTTATCAACTGCCTCTTGATTGCAAACGTCGTAGCCGGCGTTGCTTATCCTCTATCAATGCTCAGCAATGCATTAAATAGAGCCGATCTCCCCCTGAAGTTGTCGATTGCTACAACAACCCTTAGCTGGATTACCCTGCCACTGATACTGCCCACAATGGGACTGAGTGGATTTGGTGCACTGCAAATCGCCAATCAGCTACTCACCTTGATCTTTGTATACAGCTTACAGAAACTGATGCCCATGAAGCTATGGAAAAATTGTGTTCAGCAGTCGCTCCTCGCAGCCGCACTGACCTTTGGTTTGATCAGCATTTTGCGAATCTGCTTACCGCAAGTTCTCATCTACTATGTCGGACTGCTCGCCGTATCTTTAGTCGGTCTGGGCTTTTTCTGCATCTGCAGCAACATTCTATGGAAAGGACTTTTGCTCGCGGAAGCTAAGGCATTCATCGCAACGTTGCGCTCGCGTGTATAGAGCTAAGACGGTTCACTCATTTCATCAGATCTTGACTGCCAAACATTATGAACAGATGCACTCCTGAATTGAGATTCGGGCAAATCGGAGCGCTCAGTTATTCCACAATTATTTGAGTAGCACCGCCGACGAGGTGTTCCGGCTGGCCCATTGCTTTTGCTTCAGGATTCGGGTCGATGGGATAACCGGCTGCATTTGTCGCACCAGCTAATAAAATCTTGTAAGCACCATTCACGGCGGATATTGTGGATTGTTCTCCATCCCTATTTATCAAAGTTGCACTCGCTTTCTTAGCCGGCACAGAAACTTCCATCTTCTTACTGGTATCAGTAAAAGCCATTAAGATGCGACGTTTACCGTCATTGCTTTTGAACTCGAACAGGTCATATCCCTTCTGCCAGGTGGGCACATAAGGTGAATTGCCCGCCAGGAAACCCACACCACGATTGCCATGCAACTGCGCTACAAAATCAGCATCAGCAAATTGCTTAACGAGTACGTTCTTGTAAGTATTCAAGGCTTTTCGCGGATTGCCGAGCATAGCCTCGTAAAGACCTAAGCCATTGGAATTGTCCAGCTGAAACTGAAAGAACCGCTCCACACCCGCTAGCTTGCCCCAGGCGAAAGATTGAAGCAGGTAATCACAGTATTCATCTTCCGTGCCTCCCCAGGGGCTCCCAGGTACCGCAGGGAAACCATATTCTGTTATCCATACAGGTTTCTCTTCCTTCAGGTAAGTTCTCATCATTGCCCTGTCGATGTCGACATAGTCGAAAAGATCAGTCGCTCGAGAATAGCTATGTTGAGCCATTACGTCGAAGTAATAGTTGTGAGCCTTGGCCGCAGGATCCTTTACGCATTCCTGCAGGTACTCCTCAAAGAAACTGGATGGAGCAGGCGAAAGCGTTGGCGGTTTGAGTCCGTGGGCATGCATATAGCCTTCGATATTGGCAAAAGTCTGACCGGCAAAAAGCACTGTGCACTTCGGATCGGCTTTCTTTGCAGCCAGATAGCAAGCCCGTTGATAGGGAAAAAAGTCTCTGCCGTTGCCTTTGAAAAATGGATGACCTGGCAGATCCGGTTCGTTCCAGCTCTCAAAACAATCCACCACATCTTTGTAGCGACGAACTGTCTCGTAGACATAGTTACCATAAAGGTTGTCAGGCGACTCAGCCGGCATAATGTTCACACCGCGCTCTCCACCCGCAAATCCATCACCCTGGATCTTTGCAAATTTGGGATCTTCAGCCCAGGCCGCTCCATAACCTAAGAGCACAAGCCACTTGAGCTGCGGGAACTGCCCTCGCAAAGCACGCACCTTGTCCAGCTCCACCCAATTCCATTGATTAGGATCAGCACCCTCTTTCGGTCTGATGCTGCGAAAAGAAAAGTCGATCCGCACCATACGCGCACCGGCGTCGATAATTTTTGGAACGTATGCTTGATTCGTGAATATGTTCACGTTCGAGCACATTGCTATCGGAAATATAGGACTCCCTGCAGACGCCTTTGACTCCACCAGATATAGTGGCGCCAGGCAAAGCACGACCGTGATTACGGTCAGCACCACGGACTGTGGCACTAATTTCAGCTTCAACAAGATATGTGCACTCCAGAGACAGGAGAACGACTTAACGACGCAACTCAGTCGCCAGCTTCGCTAAAAAAACCTTCATCCTCGAACTCTTTGACCAGACCTGAGACTTCTTGCTCGAGCGTCGGTCTGCTACCCACTTCCGGGATTGCTTTCAAATTCGAAACAATTTCTTCTACAGAATTTTCTCCATCGCAAAACTCCCAGACAAGGGCGCCTAGCGGACTGAGCGTGTGAGCCCATGAAGTCTTTTTATTGACGAGAATGACCATGCCATCCGGCAAGGAGGTCGACTCCATTTCTTGGCTGCGTTTTGGTTTCGTGATATTCATTGGTTATCAAATCGCCGACAGTATCTACATCTGGTCATTATCTCAAGCGATCAATAATGATGCCAGATCTGGTGCGTTCATATTGTTACGCTCCGATTTCTTCGAAATCAACGCAAACCCAGTAGCGCTGTGGGTTGTGAGTGGCATCACTGGCACTGCTGCTCGACTAAGATTTTCGAATTCGACCCCGTCAATCTTTACAATCAAATCTGGTGCAGAGCTTTTATTCACGTCTTCAGGGTGAACCGCAATTGAAAATCTGCTGCCGAAGCGCGTCATAAGAAAATCAGTCAAATAATCCGCGACGGCTGTACGCACCTTCTTGTATTCGGCATCGGAGACGATGCCATCTTCAAAAACGCTACTCTTATTCACATAAACACATCCTGAAACAGGAGATGCAGCCACAGTAGACGATGTCCGCAAGCACCCCTCCAGTGTCTTAAAGTAATGAGTGGACGGTTGCCACAAAGCCGCCGCGACCCGAGAACGATCGCTTCGACTGCGGGCTAACTCTTCTTCGCTTGCCAACTCAAGGAAGCCGCCGCTCTCTAAAACGAGATTCAAGTTGAGCGTGGACTTACAAGACTGATGAGAATAACAACTGACCAATGCAAAGTTCACAGGCTGATATTTCAAAAAGAGAACCACAGCTTCGTCCAGAGCTGTCAAGAATTTCTGCAAAGCAGGAAATACAGCCAAACTATCTGCAGCTAAATATCTCAAACCTAACAAATGAAAAAGCTGATCGAAAACGGTAAGTCGATAGACAAATTTCGACCAGTCCTTTCTCTCGAACAAACTTACCGCGCATGCCAAGCGATCCATCTCAACTTCCAGACATCGCTCAACCAGCTGCGATTGGGGAAGTGTCATCGCACCGGCATGAGATTTATAGGGTCTTGGCTGGTAGTCATGAAAGATTTGCTCTTTACGCAAAGATGCCGGACTGACCGACTTGTTTGTTGACAACGAGCCATCCGACAACCAGACTCTGCTTTCATCATCTGGGCGCAATATAGGAACATTGATCGATACAGCCCTGGAGCCTGGTTCGACCTCAATGAGAGCTGGCTTGACCAGAAAGTCCGGCTCAGAGAAGACAGCCAGATTATTCAAAGACGAAACCGGATGTGCGTAGCCCGCACATCCGTTATAAAAGACACTTTTTCCGGTTAGTAACTCGCCCCAGACTAGCTGAGCGGCAGGAGCAGACAAGGAAAGCTGCAAAACAGCCAGCTTGTCAATCAACTTCTTACTGTGAGGTAAATGAGCAACTAGCGATGGGAGATCAGCCTCTGACAATCCATCGAAAGCAAGCATGCATAGCATCGAACAATGCTACAGGCAGAAATTTCCTAGCGCAGTATCAGTGCCACCGGAGCATGTCGATTGAAGACCCGTGTTGACGTTACATTGAACGTAAAGGTTTGGTCTTCCACCACCGAGGTCAATAACGGTGTCTGCACCGCCCTGAGTGGTTCCTGCACCAACTACGCAGCTGGAAGCACCAGCGAATGCAGGTGGAACGAGAAACTTGTCTAGTATCTTAGGCGCAGCCAACAACCCGCCTGTCAACGCAGCGCCCTTTACTACTCGCGTAATAAATTCTGCTCTGGTCAATGATTGCTCACACGAGCTTGCTTGGGAATCAAATTCTTCAGTCATGACTATTCCTAACTTCTTGAACTGGTAAACGACTTTTTCTTGAACAAAACAACTTCAGCATTGTAGTGGCTACTAAATGTTCCTGCAAGGTACGTTGAGAAAGATACTGTTTCCAAGCGCAAAATCAGCGAAGGTTCAGGCTCACCTCAATTGACAAGTGGATCGATACTGCCGGCAAGCAATCGAGCTACGGCCAGGGAAATTGGCTGCTGGGTTCGCACCTCGATCCACATATACTGGCCGCCGCAGTTTATTTCAAGAAATATGTATTGCCCTTCCTCAGTCAGAATCAAATCGATCGCGCCATAGTTGAGTCCAAGCCTTTTTGTCAGCAATAGACATTGATCGGATATCTCTTTCGGCAAACTGAATGCCTCAATGGCTACCGAGTAATCGTGCCTCCAATCAACTTTTCCACGACCAGACTGAGAGTCGATTCTGGTACCAAAAACTTCGCTTCCAACAACGGTTACGCGTATGTCATACGCTTTTTGAACACATCTTTGAAACATGTGTGGTGACAATGAAACCTGCTCAAGGTGCGGTAAATCCTCATGACGCAGTGGCAGTGTTGAAACGCCACGAGGATTTTCATTGGCTGGAATAGCTAAATTCGTTTGTTCACCCATGAGCTTATAAATGACCTGACCACTGCACCTGTCGAAAAATTCACGCACCAAATGCGGTTTGTTCGTCACCAGAGTTTCAGGAATTGTGAAGCCCATTTTCTGAGCCATTTGTAACTGCCACAGCTTGTCTGCACATGCCAGGTTATTGGCTGGAGCATTTACCCAGAGACAATTCAGTGAGCGAAAGATACCGTCAACAGCGCTGCGAGCTTCGCTTTCAACCATCTTGCCAATCCAGGGCTCGAAGAAATGGGGGGCTCGCACCGCCCCGGGTCTTCGATACCAGATCGAGGAATATGCATGCAAATCGAAGTCCTTGTCCGGCTTTGCGAAACTGCAAACCGGATTTCCGGTGCCTATTTCAAAGGTGATGTCAGCAGTCTCAATCAAGTCATTGAGCTTGAGAAAATCCACACCCACCTTCATGGACAATAAGATTTCATTGACCTTCTGAGCGTGTTTATCATCTGTAGAAGAAAGGATCAAAACCTTCATTATTTGTTTGCTTGCGACTTCAAATCGCAAACGATCACCTTTCTAAATCACAGACCAAATGTGTCAACGTTTGCAGCATCGCAAATCGGGTCTGAATGCAATGACCACAAGGGATGTGTAGATTCGCCGGCCAGGCCGAATTCAAGATTCTCGAAGCCTGCTCGATCTCGAAGCCACCAGGCGCGCAGGAAAAATGGCACCGAATCCGCAAGTTCGGCTCTGCGAACGCAATCGCTTCGTACAGAGTTTTCATTCACATCTGACATTAGAGCAGTGCCTATGTTCTTTCGCCGGATGCAAAGTATACATCATAATACTTTAACTCCCGAACTCGTGCTTCAGCAGACATCTTCAGAGCTTACCGGAGAGTGGTCAAGACCAAGCTTAGACCCAACTAAAATGTATGCAATTCCTAATTGGTTAGAATGACGCCAACCGAGCATGGAGTATCGCGATGAGCTTGCAGACTGGAGAATCATCTCCCGCGACAAAGCAAATCTACCACCTGGGCGACGCCGTTTTCACCTTGAAGAACTGCGATGCGACGTTTTTACAAACAGTAGAGAAGATATTGCCCCATTTCACTGGTGATCCCTCAAGCCACCCTGAAATAGAGGAGATCAATACCGGTTGCACGAAAGAAATTCTTGACTTAATCCGCCATGTTGCCAGCCTGCATCAAAAACAAAAATACGTCTGGATTGAAGCAAGTTGTTTGCTGACGCCAACAGGAAAAAAAGTGCTGATCGCAGGCAAGTCGCAATCAGGAAAAAGTACCACTGCTCTGGCACTTAGCCTTGGGAAACGATGGTCGATACTGGCTGAAAACCTCTGCTTGATCAACTACGACTCCAGACGCGTTCTAAAGCATCTAGCGCCGGCCGCTCTGGATGAAAAGGCTCTGGAAGTCTTACTGACCCAGGGAGTTTCGCCTGAACGCACCTACTCTCTAGAATGGCGGAAAAATAGAGTCTGGGCACCAGTACTCGACGTCATCGGAGAGCGGACATTCGATCCCAATTTTGATTTAGCCATCTGGCTTGAAAGAGATGACCAGGCTGACTCGTCCTTCTCCGTCAACCCGATAAGTAGCGGCGAATTCGCACGCAAGGCGCTGACTGTCTCGAATTTGCTCAAAATCAAAGGGTCTTCCGATTCATTTTTTGATTCGATTGCACAAGCGAAGTGCCTGACCGTTACTGGAGGAGAACTCAATCAACGCCTGGATACGATCACCGGCGCAGTTTCTTCTACTTAAGAAACAGTTCTGCGGCTGGACGCTCAAAAACCCGGTTTTGTAGACCACCATTGTTGACCTAACGTGCGGCGGACAAATCCTGCGGGCAGAAGGAGCACATACCAGTGCATAAGCAAGTAACGCAGATAATCAATCAGGCGCATAGGGTCCCGAGAATTCAGCGAAGCAGCGTCATCACTGACAGAAGAACCGCTTTGACCCTTGCCATAATAAGCAGACAAAAATTCTGCAGATGGCAGGATTGAGCGGCTCAATAAATCAAACTTTCGCTTCCGGTCAGCAGATACACTTGCGTTCAAAAGCATCATCGGCAAGCTCGTTGAGTTCCAGACAAAGGCAGGCTCGATTGTGAAGCTAAATAAAGTGGTGAATACTGATTCTCGAGGAGCCAGTTCGCGCAGCACTGAATCTGGTATCGGGGTGTGCAATCGATCAGCTGCGATTCGCAATGAAACCCAGGCGGCAACGCTAACTGACTCGGTTTTGCAGATGGCGACAAAGCGCTGCCACGACCCAGGTGTTTGGTTCAATGACATCGTTAACATGTGAATATCAAGCAACGTTCTCCAGGTCTTGAACCTATTTTTTGCAAAATTGCAAACCATTATGACCAGATGATCAGGACGTGACGGACCCAGATAGCTCGTGCCAAGACAGGCTGCTTTCTCAGCCTCGGCAAACATTCTGTCGAACTCGATCGCTTGCACTCCACGTTCGAAGGGTCCGACTTTTATATCAACTAGCCCACCATCAGATTGCCTGTTCATGGTGATTGCTCCGGTTGGTATCCAGCCTGGTAAGGGCACCCTGATCACGTCGAACGGCCGGTTGACGGGACCGACGCCCAACTGGTTGCAATAAGCAGGAGAATGAAAAGAAGTAAATCCTGCACTACGCAAGCTTTCTACAAATGGCTCCAACTGGGAAGGTTCAACTATCACATCAAGATCACCAAAATGTCTGAAGTACGCCGGTTCATACACAGTACGCGATAAATGCGCACCCTTCACCCACAGCGCGTGATCGCGAAAATCGCTTGTCACACTCAAGACGCGGGAAAATTTCTGCTCAAGTTGATAATGATTGGATGCATTCACCATTGACATTCTTCGTATTGAATCCAGCGCTTCGGCGATCGAAGGCTCATTGCTGCGCTGAAACTCTTGCAGAAGCCCTAGTTTCACCAATCTCTCGTAAATTATGCAGGCTAACGACTCGATGCGAACCAGTTCGGCAAGCGCTTCGCAGACGGTCTTCAAATCATCCTTACCAGCGAAAATCGCCTGAGCAGCAGCACAATCATCTCGAAGCAAGGCCGCGAAAAGTCTCTCAGCCGCCGACAATTGTTCGAGAGTTTTGATGTGAGTGAACTCATTCGAAAAGCCGAGAGAACGCACCCAAAACTTAGTCAGATCGGGTCCAAAATTTTCGATATGCAGAAGAGCTGTGTCCATGCTATTTGACTTGGCAAAACCATTCAGGATACCATTTCTCAAGAAGTTGCTCATGCATCAACAACAGGACAAAGCGAATATTCCAACTTACCAGCTGGGGCAGGTCAAATTCGCTGTCACTAATTGTGATGAACTTCTGGAACAGGAATTACGAAGCTGCCTGCCGATTTGTCGCGTAGCTACTGCAGAAAACACGACCTTCTATGATGCAAAAAGCGATTCGATCAAAAACATCGTTGATTTGATCAATCACATTCACAAGCGCCATGAAGGAACGCTATGGATACTGGGCGCCGGTATCGTCTCACCTTCTGGGCGGAAACTACTGATTGCCGGACCATCTCATACGGGCAAAAGCACGACAGCTATGGCACTCGTCTTCGGTTTTGGGTGGAAGGTGCTGTCCGAAGACATCACACATATAGACATAACCGAAAACGAGATAATAAATTTCGCATCACCATTTGCAGTGAAACGAGGCACTTTGTCCAGCATTCAAAATGCTCTAAAAGCATTCGATAAGACATTGGATCTGAGCTCATTCGATACGAGCTCCGTCAAACCTACATGCTGGGCACCTCTCGAAAATGCCAGTACGGGGTGCAACCTCAGCACGCCTTTCGACCATGCTGTTGTCTTCGAGCAATTCGACGACCACGATCTAAGATGCGATCACCTGACAAGCCTCGATTACATGAGAGCCCTCTTGCCGATATCGAATATCGCCCGACTCAGCCAGGTGTCTAACAAGTTTTACAACTATGTTGCAGAAGATAGTTGTTATCGACTGGCTGGAGGAAATTTGAAACAAAGACTGGATAGAATAATTCAACTTTGTGACGAGCCTGCCGTAAGAGACAAACAAAATGAACTGTCCTGACAAATCCAAGTCAACACCTGTATACAAACTTGGTCGCATATCATTTGCAGTAGAAGGGTGCAATCAATCGTTTCGAACAGAACTGGACACTTTGCTGCCCCAAAGCGAAGAGCAGGCACAAGAAATTGTTCAAAGCCCGAGTACACTTCGTACTTTGCAAAATCAAATCTACGAAATGCATGACGATTGCCTGTGGATGGATGCTGGTTGCTTACTCACTCCTGACGGAAAGAAAGTGCTGATTATCGGCCGGTCAGGTGCAGGAAAAAGCACTACAACAATGGCGCTGGCGCTGGCTTACGACTGGAAAGTACTGGCCGAAGACATACTGTTGATTGATTACACAAAAGATATTCTTATCACTTTTGGTGCACCTTTTTCACTCAAGCCAGGCACACTGGAATTGCTTCAAGACTCAATAGGTCGAGTGCCAGAGCCAATCATCAATGGAGAATGGTCTCCGCTGGGACCTATGGTGGCACCACGCGATTTGAAAGCGCATTTCGATGTCTCTTTAGTCTTTACTCGAGATCGCGAACACCCTTCACATAAAATCACTGAGCTGTCACCGGCAGAATTCTTACGAAAATGCCTGCCTGTATCAAACGTGCTGCGAATGAAAGGCGCCGGAGAAAAGTTGCTCGAGTACGTCAGCAAGGGCGTTTGTGTCGAAATTGCGGACGGAACTGTGCAAGAGCGTATCAATAAGATATTGGAATTAGTTAGCTAACTTCAACGCGCTGCTCAAATCTTGTGTCAAAATCTCACGCAAATCGGACGGACATCCGACATGCACAGACTTCACCTTTCCGTCTTTTCCAACAACTACCGTCTGGGGTATACCAACCACATGATAGAGAGCGGCGACCTGGCCTTTTGCATCAAGACCAACTTGACTGGTCAAAGAATTCTTTTGAAGAAAAGACTTAATTACTGATGCGTCCTCCTTCTGATTCAGCGCAATAAACTGAACACCTTGCCCGGCAAAATCTCCGCATACCCGATCGATAACTGGCATGGCGCGACAGCACGGGCTACACCAGGTGGCCCAGAACTCTATGACAACAACCTTGCCGCGAAGTTTGGAAAGACTGAAGTTGGCACCATTAACGGTACCAACTTCAAATTTAGGAGCCGACTTACCAACCAGTGTCTGCCTGGCATCATTAGCGGATGAGAAAACCAACTGAGAAACTTTCAGGGCGCCCGCCGGTGGCTTGAATTTCCGTCCATGGGAGCTTGCCTGCCGTCGTCTAAAGTTTGTGTATGTGAATGTTCTGGTCATTGCTGTTTTCGCGGCTGTCTCCACAACAGGCAATGTTACTAGAGGACAATTCTCTTCAGGACGATAGACCCTAATCCAGGGCTGTTTACCTGCAGTCAGATAATAGTGCTCAGCGCATGAGGCACCCTTTCTCCTCAAGACCAGATGATGGCAGCTGACACCATCTACAGTGTCAAGCCCCTTATAGCTTTCGATACTCCGACTTTTCATCAATTCAGAATAGGGATCGTCGGCGGTTAAAACCTCCAACAACGCTGCTTTCAGGGCGCCGTCCGTCACACATCCGAAGTCCTGATCCTTTACAAACTCGTTTATATTGGACAAATTCCGCGTTGAATAAACTCGCCATTCGGGTTTATAGAACGAAGCGTTTGAATCAATTAATGTCGCTTCTCCCGCTCGTTTGGGACGCCGCGTTTTTACTCTAAAGTAGGGTGCTCGCTCAAATTGAAGATCGGCAACATCGATCTTATCGGTTACCTTGTCAGTGGTCTTCAGATTCAAATCTGACGTTATTCGGAAAGAGAACGCCTGGAGACTTCTATAAAAGGCACAAGTTTCGCGCAGTACTCGCTCGGCTATTGCCGCGTCAGATTCTGTACTCGCAGACATCGTTGACGAGTTAGACGTAGGCTCTGTCGCGCTGAAAGCTGCAGCAATTTTCGCGCCTGAGCTGCACTGCAGCAATAACGCAACCAACATTACAAGACAGAAGCGAGTTCTCATATCTAATATTTTGTTTCCGAAAACAAGCAAATCATCAGAAAGCAGATTTGCTCCAAAGAGTAAAAAGCTTATCATTGGAGCAAGAAGCTGGAGCAAAAAATCAATGCAAGAATTGATTTCAACAATCAAAGGTATGTACACATGAACTCGGCTAAGCCAATCTACCGATTGGGCCACACCAGTTTTTCGCTCTCTCATCAAGATTCTGAGTTCGAACGTGTCGTTAGCAGACTCTTTATCTCTGGCGCGCCGGCTAATTCAGTCGAAACCGAAATCATCGATGTACAGATGGGTTTGTCGCTTGATGTCGGAGAATGCATGCAACAGTTGATTGCCAGGCATCGAGATTGCTTGTTCATTCAAGCTGCCTGCCTGAGTTCCCCTGACGGTCTAACGGTCTTGCTGGCGGGCGAATTTGGCAGTGGGAAGACGACAATGACACTGGCACTGGCTTTAGGATACGGATGGAAGGTAATTGCAGACGATTTGCTACTCGTTGATACCGTCAAGGAACGGCTTATCAGCCTGGCAGCACCTTGCAAGTTAGCCGACGGTGTTCGCCAACAACTTAGCTGCGCCGGAGTCCAATTGCCTGGATTCATTTTGCGAGAATGGTACCCACTCTCAAGGACTCACATAGCCGACGACTGCACTGCCGAATTCGACATCGCCGTCTATTTAGATAAACCTGATTGCAAGCCATTCTCGTGGGCAGCATGCACGCCTTCTGAATTCACTCGCAAAGTTCTTCCAATATCAAATTTGCTGCAGCTGCGAGGAACGAATACTTTCGTCAATTACCTGCCGGAGAATTGGTGCTATACCACAGGCGGTGGCAATCTCAAGGAGCGCCTCTCCGCATTATTAGAGTTGTGCCGGGAAGCTCACAGTAAGGAATAGACGCGAATAAGCGAGAGGAACCGACAATCGAACGCCCAGTAATAAAAATCGAGTCCAGTCGAAAGCCTGACGAATCATGGCTTTCAAAGACACTGCTGATTGAACCGACAATCCTCGAGGGCTTTGCACTGGAAGAAGACTTGCTCATTTCAGCCGTGTGGAAGCCCCCATTCATGGGCGGATTGTTTTCCCTGAAAAAAGGTAGCCCGACAAAATTGACCACAGTCGATAGACTTTCTACGACTGGACTGTGGAAAGATTGCGATCGGTTTGTGCGCAGCATTTACCACACCGATCAGATGATTCTCTACGTCTATACAAGCAATGGCACCGCCTGCATTGCCAATGCAAATTTTAGACAAGTGCACGATGTGCGATTTCAGTTCGGTCAAATAATGGCGGTATCCACAGGTACTAACGAAGTAGTGCAATTCGACGCAGAGGGAAACATCTCTTATCAGTGGAAATTTCCAGGCGAACAAGCTTCATGGCATCTGAACTGTATTGACGTGTGGGACGGTCGCTATGTCGTCTCATGCTTCGGTCGCCGCTCCAATCCATCTCAATACAAAGGCTCATGGAAGGAAGAAGGCGTTGTTTTCGACCTTGAGTCTGGCGATGTGCTCTGGTCAAAACTGACGAAACCGCATACGCCTCGCACTGACGCAGAAGGTCGGCAATATATTTGCGATTCAGATACAAATCGACTCTTGATACGAAACAGCCCTGCACATGTAACTGAAATTCACTTTCCGGGTGCCTTTACAAGGGGCTTAGCCTTTGGCAAAAATCACATCTATGTTGGGCTGAGCGCAATCAGGCATCGAGGCGTTGATGAAATTGGACCTGACTCCATACCAAATGCTCGCCTGGCTGTCTTAGATAAGAACACGCTCAAGATAGTCGGCCAGCTTGATTTACCGTCCGCAGAAGTATATGACATCCTGATCACATCATGAATGCCCTCCAAATTGCGACAAAGTGATTTTGTGCTCATGACATTTACCGCGAGCTCAGGCATGATCTGACCTGGAGCCCAAACGGCAATCAGGCGATATGCACTTGGCAGCAACTATCGACTTACAAAAGCAGCCGACATTAGAAGCGCCAGCGGTTCTCAGACCCAGGGCGTTAAAGCCGTTTTACCGCAGCTCTGGACTTTTCGCGTGCTCATTTTTTGTCCTTCTCAATCTGACGGCTCTCGCCCTCTACTACTACTCTGTCACAGAGTTGGATTCCGCAGCGGTTAGAGCAGCCCGTGAAACCGGTAAATTTGATTATCGCCTCTGCCTGAAAGACTTGCCGATGTTCAACTGGGCATTGCAAGACGGTTATGAACGTACGTTCGATGCAAAGTTTCACAAGCTGGCAGCCGACAAAAAGAAGCCGGATGTCGTGCTTCTTGGCTCCTCTTTGATGATCTTTCCACTGTGGTTTGCCGATCATGGTGATAACTTGCCTGATGAAGCTTATTATTCGTTTCGCTCCGACGCCGTCGATCGCAAATGCGCTCAACCACACGAAATTTGCAATTTAGCACTGCCACTGCTCAGCGTCGCAGACGCTGAACGCTTGATAGACACACAATTAGTCGGAGATAAAACTCCCTCGCTTCTCATCTACGGCGTCGGACCGCGTGATTTTTACGATGCCTTAATCGAGAAACCTGAGTCCAGCGTATATTTCGAAAGAACTGCCGGACTGGACACATTTACTGAGAAGTGGAACAACTACTTCAGTAACTTGTCTGATGAAGCGGCGTATCTCGGTAACCACGCATATTTCCTCTATGCGAAACACGCTGAAATCGTCCTGTTGGCAAAATCAATCACAAAAGACCTCTTGCACGCAAATAAACCAGCACCGGTGGCGGCACTGACCGACATGGGACCGCAGCGCAACCTGCCCGAATACCAGGCTCACTACAAAAACATTTCAGTAAACGGACTGGACCGACAAATTTCATTTCTGGAAAAGCTGATGGAAACGTGCTCGAACCGGCACATAAAACTGATTTTGTTAGGCATGCCACTAACTGCAGAAAACCGCGCCATCATTCCACAGCCGGTTTACAAAGCTTTCAATCAGAAGCTGGAACAACTGGCCTCGGCAAACCACCAAAAATTCGTCGATCTAAATGGTACTGAATTTAATACCAGTGATTTTCTTGACAGTGCCCACTTAAATGCAAAAGGCGCGCAAAAGTTAGTCTCTGTCATCGCCAGCCAGATCGACAGTTCTTTACCGGCAGCTGAGAGCAGGCGCAATTAACCAGGATGCCGAAGGTCAGCATCTCGATAGTGCATCATCAGGGGCTGGAAATGCTCCGCAATTGCCTGCAATCCATTTGCGCTCAAACCAGAGATCTGGATTTTGAAATCATCGTCGTAGACAACGTCTCCACCGATGGAGCGGTTCAGATGGTAACAACTGAATTCCCAAATGTACGATTGATAAGGAATTCGGAAAGACACGGATTTGGCCACAATCAAAACATCGGCATCAAAAACTCCCTTGGCGAATACATCTTCATTTATAACGACGACACGCTGATGCACGACAATGCACTGGCTACCCTGTGTAATTTTCTGGATAATCATCCAAAAGTGGGGTTAGTTGGTCCGAGACTGTTAAACAGTGACGGCTCACTGCAAATGTCTTGCTACAGATTCCCGTCTCCACTGCGATGCATCAATGAAAATCTTCTATTGACAGCAGCCTTTCCCGATAGCACCATATTCGGTGACTATCGCAATTGGAAACACGACACGGCCAGAGAAGTTGATTTTGTTATCGGCGCAGCAATGCTCGTTAGAAAAGAAGTTATAGATGAAGTAGGTATGTTCGACGAACTCTTCTTTATGTACGCGGAAGAGACAGACTGGCAGATGCGAATAAAGAAGGCTGGCTGGCAGATCATGCTTTGCCCGGAGGCACAAATCACGCATCTTGGAGGACAGAGCTCGGAAGGTGTAAAAGATCAGCAATTTTGCGAATTTCAAAACAGCTCTGCGAAACTCATAAAAAAACACTATGGCGAGCTGGGCGCGGCTGTTCAGCGCATAGCAATGGTGGTTGGCTCCATTTTGCGCATTGCCCTGTGGTCATTGATCGCAATAGTAATGCCAAACAAAAGAGAGGCTGCCGAAAAACAGAAGCAGAATTGGAAACGGCTGCTCAAATGGTGGCTCGGGCTGGGCCCGCATCAAGGTCTGGCGCCCAACCGTTCGCCATCGTCGGCTTGAATTCTTACAGATAATCGAAACAAAGTCGAAGCTGAATTTTTTCGATGTCGAAAACATTCAATATTTCTCGACAGAACGTTCTAATCGCCGCCCTGACTAGATTTCAAAGTTCGAACTCCCATTCTCTTGATAAGTTGTTAATATTCTTTATTGCGCGGCAGAAGACAATACTGGTTTGACTCCGGCCTGATAGGCGCAAGAAGCAAATGGCGGACATATTCAACCCGGTCTACATGGTTGCAACCTACGCAGTGGCGTTGGTCTCCGCCCTGCTGATCGCTCGAATAGTCCCCTACTATAAATCCGCAACAGCGCACGACGGCAGTCGATTCCGCGCTCTGGACGGACTGCGAGGCTTTCTGGCGATGGGAGTTTTCATTCATCACGCCTCAATAAATTACGTTTGCGAGCACACTCACGAGTGGAAAGCTCCAGCGTCATCTCTCTATCACTTTCTGGGGGATGGCTGTGTGGCGTTGTTTTTCATGATCACAGGTTTTTTGTTCTGGTCAAAAGCCCTGAAAAATCCAGCCTCTGTTTCGTACGCAAAGCTTATGAAAGGGCGTGTGTTGCGCCTCATGCCCATGTATCTGGCCACGTACTTTGTCATACTCACCTTAATTGGCGTGGCTACACACTTCAAACTAAAAACACCGATTGACTCCATGCTCTGTGCCATCGCAGCAGGTGCTTGCGGCGGTATGTTCGGCATGCCACCTGTCAATAATTTCGACTGCGGCATTTTAAATTGTGGCGTGGTCTGGAGTCTATTTTATGAATGGCGATATTATTTGCTACTGCCCGTACTGGCATTTCTGTGGCGCGGTCCAGCCAGGCTGAGCGTACTGACGTGCCTCTTTCTGGGGCTGGCACTGACTCAATCGTTTGATTGGCTGCCACATGTGGGCAACTTTATCGCAGGAATGGCAGCGGCTCAACTGATGATTCTCTACCCCAAACATGAGGGACTGAGCAGCAAGATCTTCGGTTTCACTTCTTTCGGATTACTCGCTTGCGTTGCCACGACTTACGCACATCTTCCGTATCTTCTCGTGACACTCGGGATCCTGCCATTTTTCATTTCTGTTATCTACGGCTTTTCATGCAGCGGGCTGTTCACCTCGCGAGCCAGCGTTCTCCTTGGCACTGCCACTTACAGCATTTATCTGGCTCACGGCATAGTTCTACATCTGTGCATGTGGGGGCTGAAACACATCTTCCCAATCAGCGAAATGTCCGCTCCTACATATTGGATGTGTGTGATGCCATTAGCCGGAATCGTCGTCGCGACGTGCGCCGCCACCTTCTATTTTATAGAGAGACCGTTTATCGATCTGAGCCATAAGAAACGAAACTCTGTACCACCTGCGACTTATGAAGCAGCGGAAGTGACTCAGGTTCCTGCAGTTGCTGAAGCTATTTGACGAGCCTCTGCACCGCTTTAAACTTTTCGGTGCCCGACTCCACCAGCATCTCAAATAAAGCCATCTCAACAGTACTTAGAACGGCTCCGGATGCCACCATTTTCGCAATTCCTACTTCTTTGTTCCGCGGCAACCGACTGCTTACAGCATCAGTGATAATGTGCGGATGATAGTCATGCTGCAATAAGTCATGGACCGTCTGACTTATGCAAACATGGGCTTCAATACCGCAGACGATAACCTGCTTTCTCTCAGTATCGTCCAGCGCATTCATAAAAGCATCTGCACCACAACAACTAAAACAACTCTTCTCAAAGTGCTGATGCTGGCTCAAACAAGCGGCAATTTCAGCAACAGTCTTTCCTAAGCCTTGAGGATACTGTTCAGTGACGAAGACCGGCAGTTGCAATATCTTGCTCGCCTCCACCAAGACCGCAATATTCCTTGTTAAATCGGCAAAGTCCGGAATATGTTTACGAAAGCTTTCTTGCACATCTACAATAAGCAAAACAGCCTTTTTACTATCAAGAACGCGGGGGTGGCGCATTATGAGTGTTTTCTCCGGCAAGGTTGGGAATTAGTAACAGACGACAGGCAAAACAAACAGCATCAAATGACCCGAAGCTAATATACTCTACGACGTGCTCATTTGTTCCGGGTTGTAAGCAGGAACACTCGTTGCGTAGGGAGAACAAGCTTTGCCACCTGTACTTGCAAATTACTATTTGACCTATAAGTGCAATTCTCGTTGCACATACTGCGACATCCCGATCAAACCAGCAAACATCAAGATCAAAGAAACTGCGCCGGAAGTGATCATCGAAAATCTGGCAGCTTTGAAACGGCTGGGAGTGAAAGCTGTCGACTTTACGGGCGGCGAACCCCTTATCTATAAACACCTGCCTCAGGTGTTACGAGCAGCAAAAGATATGGGTTTCTTCACGAGCCTGGCCAATACGGGCACGCTCTATAACCGAGTCGCCGAAGAAATTAAGGGGCTTGTCGACGACCTGAAATTCTCGCTTTCGACTACAGATCCAGATTTCTACAAAGCTGAGCGCGGCATCAATGGATTTGAAAAGGTAATCGAAAGCATCAAACTGGCTAAATCGCTGGGCGAGCATCCATCCATCATTGCTACGGCGACACCAGAATCCATTGGCGGCATGGAACAGGTGATCCGCCTGGCGCAAGATCTTGGTGTGGTCGTTCTCCTCGGTCCCGTTTTCGACTTTTGCGACAACGAATTGCTGCACAATCAGGGCATCGAAGAAATCAGACGGTTGGCGCAATTCGATAACGTCTGCGTCAACTGGGCTTTCCTCGAATTCTATCTTGATGGTGGCAATCAAATAACAAAACCCAGATGCAGAGCGGTTTCATCAGTGGTCGTGATTTCGCCCGACGATCATTTGCTATTACCCTGCTATCACATGCACGATGAACGATTGAAAATCAAACATGAAAACGGTCGGTCCAATTTGGATGAATTGTGGCACAGCCCTCCAGTTCAAAAGAAGAAGAAAGAAGAAGGTTCGTGGAGTTTCTGTCAGGGATGCACGATCTGGTGCTACTTCGAAACTTCATTCCTCTGGCCGCCCGACAAATATTTCTTCCTCAACATGAAGAGCAAAGCGCGCTGGGGCAAAGAAAAGCTCAAACAATTTGTTGAAAGCAGAACCAGTTTGAAATTAACCAGACGCATTGCTGGTAGCTCAGAAAAGCAATTTACTCACATCGGTGCAAATCCGATTTCGTCGCCCTCAAGCCACTCTGCAAGCTTGCCGAGTAATTCGAAAGAGCATGTGGAAACAGAAGTCATACCGGTCAAATTGAGCACAGGCAACGAGGCGCCCACGCCAGATTTATTCGATGCCACGCCCGGCCGCGAAGATAGCGTCGCCGAGACTAAAGTACAAATTCAGACTAAAAGCTAATGAGCGTAATGCACGACATTGGGAACAGCGTGCTGTTCGCTGAATTCTCCATGAATAACCGCACCTCGCATGCCCCGGCTGAGAACCTTTGATTTAATCACGTAAGGTGGTTGTGCAACTGAGGTCGAATAGATGCGAGCCAGATATTCACCCATCACTCCGATGGCAAGCAGCTGAGCGCCTGAAAGCAGGCTGACTACACCGGCAAGCACCGGAACACCGCCAAAACCGTGAGCAGTGATCATCTGCTGGGCGAAGAGTCCAAGCAATAGAACGCTTCCAAGAAACAAACACACTAAACCGGAAAAAGAGGCTACCCGCAAGGGTAGAACGCTGTAGGCAGTCATGAGATTCATCGCGATAGTGAACAGGTGCGCCCAACTGTAATTAGAACGGCCGTATTCACGCTCTCGATGCTGAACTGCAACGGCAGTGATTTTCGTTGTAGCCCAGGTGAGCAAAACATCCAACGAAACAAATGGACTGCGAAACTCAGTGAAGCCCCCACGCAAGCAAGTTCTGAATGCTCTAAAGGAAGTAATCTCGCCTGCGGACTGCACTTTGCAAAAGTGGCGCAGCATCGCGCGCACCATGCGCGATGTGACCATACGTGAATAACTCTGCTTGTACGTAGCGGGTCTGCCGTAGACAACGTCGTAGCCTTCGGCAAGCTTCTTCAGCAGAACCGGAATTTCGGCAGGGGGATTCTGCAAATCATCATCTAGAGTGACAATCACATCGTAACGAGCGGCACGCACACCGCACAAAATTGCGTTGTGCTGACCATAATTACGCATCAACGTGATTGCCTGAAGTGGATACGACTCCACCGCGGCGAGAATGGTAGCCCAGGTGTCATCGCTGCTGTTGTCGTTCACGCAAATAATTTCAAAAGCCTGCACGGTGCTTTCTAAAGTGGCGCGAAGCTCTTCCAACAACTGCGGAAGGGAATCCTGACTGTTGTAACAGGGGATAACGACGGAGACAGAGGTTGAATATTCCACTTGATAACTCCAGAGGTTCGTATATAATATGCGAACTGTCGAGCTGTGGACTCTTATTTAAGCAATCCTCATCTCCCCCTTTACAATCCATAAAGACGGAGCCCATCTTCGATTTGGGCTCCTGCATTTTCGCAATTAACGGTTTGACGAGGGGGTCAAGCGAAGACTGAGAACGTATTGGAGTGGTATCCCAGGGGCTGGAATCAATGAACGCCGCGATTTTTCAAGTCGTGAATGAATTTTTCACGCGAACAATAAATCAACACGGGCCGACACCAAAAGGCGTCGATTGGAACAGCGAAGCAGCGCAGGAAGTACGTTTCGAACAACTGCTAAAAATCCTGCCGGAAGATGGCTCACATTCACTGAATGATTACGGCTGTGGCTACGGCGCTTTGCTGGACTACTGCCTGAAGCACGGACTCGATGTCGATTACGTCGGATTCGACATTGTTGAAGCGATGATTAAAGAGGCAGTAAGAACGCACGACAAAATCGAACGTGCAAGGTTCATCTACGGTCAGCAACTGACCGTCGAATCCGACTACACCGTTGCCTCGGGTGTCTTCAATTTGAAAGGACCGATTCCTGACGAGACCTGGACACAGTACGTTTGTGACACACTCGAAAAGATCGACAGGCTTAGCAAGAAGGGATTTGCTTTCAACCTCCTGACCAAATATTCCGACGCTGAAAAGATGCGGTCCGACCTTTACTACGGCGACCCGTGTTTTTACTTTGATCTATGCAAACGATTGTATGCTCGTAACATCGCACTTTTACACAATTACAGGCAATACGAATTTACTATCCTTGTTCATAAGGAGATTTAGATCCATTATTTGGAAAAGATGTTATATGCTATATAAACGTTTTGCGGGGCGTTAGCGCAGTTGGTAGCGCGCTTCAATGGCATTGAAGAGGTCACGAGTTCGAATCTCGTACGCTCCAAATTTTTCTATCGCAAGACCTGAAAGCCCGTTAAGGTCATGATTTCCGTTTCTCATCCGCCAGTGGGAGGGTTGATATTGTGCATTTCATAGTAACTGGGCTCGATGGAACCGACTCCGGAGCGCTGGAACGGCGCATGGCTGCAAGACCAGCTCATCTGGAAAAATTCGCCGAAATGCAAGCCGCCGGCAAGTTTCTCTTTGCTGCCGCCATGCTGGACGAGCAAGAAAAAATGACTGGCTCGGTTGTCTTTTGCGACTTTCCGAACCGCGCCGAGCTTGATGCCTGGCTGGAAAAGGAACCATACGTGGTTGGCAAAGTCTGGCAGAACATCGATGTCAAACCATGCAAGATAGTTCCCAGTTGCTTGCCTGTCGCGCCTTAGAGTTTAAAATGCCATAATCAACGCTTATATCGAGCAGCACAGCTGTACAGAAATTCTCGAATAATTCGTTGCATGACATGAATCTATCTGCGGGCAAAAAAACTATACCTCTGATTCTGCTGGGCATTGGCATTGCCCTGGTAGCCTTCCACGTGCTTGTAAACGGCCCATCCTGGGTGAAAGCTGCATTTGCGAAAATCGAGCACCCCAAGACTTATCGCTTCGAAACCTATGACCGCTTATTGCATGAAGTCGTCAAAGGCGACAGTGTCGACTATAAATTGGTGAAGCAATCGCCGCTGCTCAATAAAGCCGTGGATGAATTAGCAGTCGTAGCACCAGACAAACTGGAATCAGACAAAGAGAAAGCCTCCTATTGGATCAATACTTACAATTTGCTCATGCTGAAACTGCTGGCTGACCGCTATCCGATTGATTCTCCGCGCCGTCTGGGAAACGCTGTCAGCTTCACAAAATTCACCATCGGTGGTGACACATATTCAGCTCGTGATGTTGTCGATCTGAAGCTCAATGAGTATTTCAAACGAAATCCTCTTCTGGCATTCCTCGTCTGCGGCGGTTCGAAAGGCGAGCCCCCCCTGCTTGATCATGCAATTGAGCCCGGAACCATGATCACGGATTCAGAAAAAGCTCTGGACCACTTCGTCAACGACCCGGCCAACACGCGCTGGGACGAAGTGGCCAATGTGTTTTACATCTCCCCCTACTTTCAGAGATATGACGACTATTTCGTCGCATACTTTGAATCACCACATATTTTGGTCGCTTCTCACCTGAAGAAATCTGTGCCGGCTGCAAACGTGAGCATGCTCAAAAGATTTTTCAGAGACTACGACCACAGGCTCAACGACGTCGAGCAGACCAACGATAAAAGCGCAGCGCCGTCTAGCAGTACCAGTGATAAAAGCTCAGCAGCATCTAGCAGTACCAACGATAAAAGCTCAGCGCCGTCTAGCAGTACCAGCGATAAGAAGGCCAGTCAATGAATAAAACTGCATTCACTGTGGCGATTTCCGTTTTGTGCAGCCTCCTGGTAGTTTCTTGCAAATCGACCGAAGCACTCAAGCCAGGCGGAGAGCCAGGAGGAGAGCGCAGCGGCGAGCCAGCCAGACAGATCAGTCAGGCGGTAGAACGCTCAGCAGTCGACGAATGGATCAAAGTGACATATCCGAGCGGATCTGCCATTCCCGCAGCCTCGACATTTATTGCCGGAGCCATTGCCGCGGGCACGACCCTGACATGTAATGGTGCACCGGTGCACGTTTCACCTGAAGGCTACTTCGTTCATGTCGTACCGCTTAAACCTGGAGAGAACAGCTTTCTTCTAGTACAGCCACAGACAGCTAAACAAAAGGAGCTGAGCATCAAGCGGGAAATGCCGCCGCCACCCATCAGCGCTGACACTTTCAAAATAGACGCGGAGCAGTTACAGCCAAACAATGATCGAGGCATCGTCGTTGGAGACTTAATCGAATTCAGCGCCAGAGCAACACCAGAAGCGGAAGTAGTAGTCACCCTCGGAAAACGCAAGATTATTTTGCGACCAGCGACGGCGGTAGCAAAAGCGGCAAGTGCAAATAGACATCACAAAAAATCAGTGAAAGCTTCAGTAGCCGCATCGCCAGTCAACCAGGGCTTAGATGCCGCCTATGGCAAAGTTTACCAGCGCCGTTCAGCGTCACCGCCTGATTTATATGTCGGTTATTACAAGGTTCAGCCAGACGACCAGTGGAACGGCGTGCCAGCCAAATACACACTCAATCATGCAGGGAAAACAAAGTCAGTTTTTGGCAATGCAAAATTTACGACGATTTCCCAGCCCATATTAGCCGAGACGATTCATTCAGACACAATAGTAAGAGTCGGTCCCGGCGCAGGTCGCACTACTCCTCTAAATAATGGCATTCGGTTTTTCGTGGACGGCTGGCAAGGCGACCAAATTCGCTGCAGCTTTGCACCCGGTCATCACTTCTGGATCAAGAAAGACGATTTGATCTTTGAACCGAACGCCGGCAATTACGGGCAGGCACCGAATTCGGTGGCACGCACGATCAACATCGGTTCAGACGATTATGGAGTCACAGTGACGATACCGCTCTCACAGAGGCTGCCTTATCAAATCGAACAACATCTCAAACCAAACGAGCTGATCCTGAGAATATTCGGAGTCACGGCCGACACTGACTGGATTACGCCCGCCAACGCGACAGCCGCGCTGGTCGATCGTGTCTCGTGGAAGCAGGCGGCAGATGGTGTGTACGAAGTCAGCGTACCGATAAAATCAACCAGACAATGGGGCTTCAAAGCCGATTACGACGAAACCAGCCTCGTACTTCACATCAAGGCCAAGCCCAATGTGCGACCAGACAGCTTGCAAGGGCTGACCATCTGCGTCGACCCGGGACATGGTGGAAAAGAAACCGGCGCTATCGGCTGTTCCGGAATAAAAGAAGCGACTATTAACCTTGCCATTGCCCTGAAATTGAAGGCATTGCTCGAAAACAGCGGAGCACGAGTAATTATGACTCGAATTGCCGATCGCGACGTTTCTCTTGACGAGCGGGTCGAAATTGCGAACAAAGCCCACGCCGACATTCTTCTGTCCGTTCACAACAACTCCCTGCCGGACGGGCGCGACCCGCTCAGCGAGCATGGCACATCTTCGTACTGGTATCACCCTCAGTCAATCGCGCTTGCTCGAACCGTCAACAGCGGCATGGTGCAAGAAGTCGGCTTCCCCGACTTTGGCTCCAGATTTCAAAACCTGGCACTGACCAGACCAAGCGGCATGCTCGCCATGCTGGCTGAAGTCGGTTTTGTCATCAACCCGGAAGAGTACGCCGTGCTCTTAAGTGCGGATGGTCAGCAACGTGCCGCCCAGGGCATCCTAAAAGGTTTGTTTACTTACCTGCATCCACCAGTCAAGCACTGATTAGCCGTATAGAATATATATTTGCCGAACTGGTCATCAGGCGATCAGGCGACCGGGGCTTCGTCTCGACAGGATCCAGAGGAACTATGCACAACCGAATTGTCGTTGATATCGGGAATACGCGTATCTCATGTGGCGTTTTTCTCGACGATAAGATAGTTGATCTCTCGCACCACCTTTTGAGCAATACTCAAAAAGCAGCAGCCGACATCGCCGAAGATGCAGCCGCCATGCATATAGAACAGATTGCCATCTGTTCCGTGGTGCCTTCTGTGAGTCGCTCTTTAATCGAATATTTGAGCACTCATCACCAAAAGGTATTTCAGGTCAGCGGAGAATCTCAGAACCTAATAACTGGAATTTATGATTCGCTAGGAGCCGACAGAATCGCCAACATCGCAGCCGCTCGCGCACTCTACCTGAAGAAAGACAACGCTATCGTAATTGACTGCGGCACGGCAACGACACTGACTGCGGTATCACACGATGGAAGATTTCTGGGCGGATTGATAACGCTTGGATTGGGAAATACTTTTCGAGCCCTGCATCAATCAACCGAACAGCTGCCGGATATCGAAGCATCGCACAACGGGCAACCACCATTGGCACTTGCTTTTGACACACAAAACGCCATCACCAGCGGGTGCATCTATGGACAGGTAGGCATCATAGAACAGTGGCTGAAAGTCGCCAAAAGAGAACTCGGTTCCAAGACGACTGTAATTGCAACTGGCGGCTACGCCTCGATAATCGCTCCATTAACGAAGGAAATCGATCACATTGCTCCTGACCTGACGCTGCACGGCATCAATTTTATTGCCGAGGCGGCAATGGTCCCAGCGGATCAAGTTTGAATGCGGCTTCAAGCTGTTCTCGATAGTGCAAGTTAGTCAATGCTTCATTCGAGTACATTTCATCTTCCCAATAACTAGCTTCTCTGCCTTTAAGCTCTTCTAGACGCTTAATCAGATTTGCCGGCAAGCTGTCTTCTTGCATTCTGTTTCCCGTTTCTAGTTTGTCATATAAAACGTGCGACTTATCCGACCGTTTTGTGCCATCTGTTATTGATACGACTGTCATATAAAGGTGATACTTCCGTGCAATCCGGTCATTTGTCAATATCGTGAAAACCTTTCACTGGAGCCAGTTTAGAGACTTCAAGGAAAAGAGCAAGGCTTGACTACTCGTAAAAACGCCCCCTCTCGTTTAACAAAATCGAAGCAAAGAAAGTTCAAATATATACAGGTTCGCTCCACATATGGTGCTCATATTCAAGCAGACGACTAAGGATGAACAAAAGATTCCTTCGAACGAAAACAGGCATCAAAAGCCAAATCGACCTGCTTTTGATAAAGCAGATCGATTATGAACAGTTGATTTATCAGTCAGATATACTGCCTTGACTTACTAGAACGAAGTTGGGCAGGTTGGATATACAGTGACGTCCTTGCCTGGGATTGGCTGCCCGTTAACCAGAACGTTATCGATCAACACACTGCCTGGCACAAGTGCCGGAAAGAGCTCTTCCACATCAATCAACAAAAAGGTGAGAGTCGAGCCTGCAGGTATAGGCAGGTTGCCGACACCATTGATCAAGTTCGACAGGTCAAAGGTGTACTGAAGATTCTTGTTCTTGATCTGATTACCCAAAATCGTGTTGGGGATATTGTCACTGCGGAAAGAGCCAGTGCCGCCGCCTGGAGTTATGTAGGTGCCACCAACAGCGATATACAAGTTTCGCGTTGTTGAATTCGGTACCACTTCAAAAGAAACAGTATGCGTTGGCACACCAGATGGAAGGTTCACGACCAAACCAACCTGGTCTAGCGGACCATCAAGATTAGCCAGGAGAGGGAATCTATTAGCTACGTTAGTGAAGCTCGCGAAAGTGCCACCACCCGTCGTAGCAGTGTCGATACAAATATAAGGTTGAACGTTGGCAGAACCGCTTATTAGTGCCGTTTGCACTGCATTGCTGGTGAACAGAGCACTGGTCTTTTTACTCGATGTCAGAGAAGCAAGGCCGGCAGCTCTGAAGTGCTGATTAGAGCTGGTAGCGGCCTCTGCGCTACTGACTCCAAAAATGGTTAGCGCAAGCGCAAGACTCGCCGCAAAAATAGGTTTCAATTTGGTCTGCATTAGTTACGCCTCCACCTTATATCTGTAAGAAATAGCGATGGTTTAACTAAACCAGACCATTTCACGCTCGGGCCACCTTCCTGAACGAAACACATATGTATATACAAATGAGCCACACAAGTCAAGTAAAGTAAAACGCGCCAGTGCTCTGATTACTCATCAGTAGTAAAGCGATCACATATCAAAAACCTGGACAGCTAAAAGCCATCCAGGTTCTTAAAAGCGATTTTGGGCAGTAATTACTGGGCTGCGCCGCAGAATGCTGCTGGTGAAGTCAGGTCATACCCTACGCCACCGAAACCAACGAAGCTCAGTCCATAGATATGTTCAGTAATCGAATTACCTGTACCGATCAAGTTGAAGGTAACTTCGTTAATTCTGGAACCAGGCTGAAGCTGAATATTTCCATTGGCATTGTTTGTGCCGATGAAGTACAGATTAGGCTGCGCAGCTTTCTGAAGGCTTCCCTGAGCCAGGTTGTAGTCGAATGGAACGACTGTGCCGCCAGGAATGGTGAAGTTGATGTGCACGCTCAAGTTATTGGCAGGCACGTCACTGTAGAACTGAATGCCGCCGAGCATCGTTACAGTCGAGGTGTTCAAACCTTTGACTGAAGCAGATGCAACACCGGTTCCAGTTGTCTGGAGCTGCACTGTCTGGCCGATGCCAGGAACGTTAACAAAAGATGCACCAGCAGTGTCACCTTGTGCTTTACAAGTGGTGGAGAAGTTGGCGAAATTACGCGGTCCTAGAAAAGTGCTGCCGCCACCACCGCCGCCTGGTCTAGATCCACGAGCTTCGACTGACTGTACGCCAACTAGTAAAGCGACTGCGGCAACCGCCGACAATGTTTTGAGATTCATGAACTATTCCTCTAGAGAACTAACGAGATTCTGGTCAGAGATTGCATTGCATGTTGCCAGAGACAATTGAATTTATACTAACTGCATGACAACGATACTGCTCAATTTATGCAAAGCAAAAAAACTGCTTGATACCAAATTTTATTGTTTGATTTATTGTTTGGGTTGCAAAGCACACGAGATTCCATAAGTCACCTGACACATTCTGCCCGGATAACCTTGCATCAAACTTTGCGTCGAACCTTGAGAACCCAAAATTAGAATCAAACTCGAAGTGCGCACACCGGTTGCCAAGCAACACCAGGGTTTTCGCACGGACAAGTTATTTCTTCCGGTCAGACCAACCTTCTTTGTTTTCCTGACGAGCTCTGCCTACAGCCAGAGCACCAGCCGGAACATCTCGCGTAGCCACAGTTCCCGCTGCTACCGTCGCTTTGTCACCGAGCGTGATCGGTGCCACCAGAACTGAGTTGCTGCCTGTCGACGCGCCATCACCTATGGTGGTGCGGTTTTTCTGCTTGGTGGCATGATTATAGTTAGCTGTAATCGTTCCTGCACCCAGGTTCGCATTACTGCCAACCGACGCATCGCCAACGTAAGAAAGATGCGAGACATTCGTCTTCTTGCCGATGGATGATTTTTTGATCTCGACAAAATTTCCAATCCGGACTTGATCAGCAATCTCGTTACCGTCGCGCAGATGAGAGAACGGACCAACTTTGCAATCGCTGCCGATGACTGAATTGCTTACATTTGATTGCACCACGCTAGAATTCGCGCCGATAACTACAGGACCTTTGATCACGGTATTCGGCCCGATCACGCAATTTGAACCGATTTCAATTTTTCCTGTTAAGTGGCAACCTGGCAGAACCATGGAATCCTGCCCGATAGAAACTTCCGGTGCAACCCATGTCGTCAGGGGATCGACTATCGTGACACCACTGTCCAGTGCAAGCTCGTGAATGCACATATCACGCAGCAATCTTGTCGCTTCAGCCAGCTCCAACCGAGAATTTATGCCTGCCACTTCCCGCCAATCGGTTGATTTGATGCCGGCAGTTTTGTGATTCTCTTTGTGGGCCCATGCCACCATGTCGGTTAAATAATACTCTTTCTGACGGTTATCATTTTTCAAAGTAAACAGTCCGCTTTTGCAAATCGGCCATTCAAAACAGTAAATGGCAGGGTTGATTTCGCGAATCTTCTTCTGCTCTTCAGACGCATCTTTATCTTCGATAATTGCGATAACAGATCCATTCTTGTCCCGCAAAATGCGACCATAACTTTTCGCATCTTCGACTTCAGTCGTCAAAAGAGTGACAACAGCTTTCTGCTCGACATGCCCATCCACCAGAGCGGCAAGTGTGCGGCCTTGAAGCAATGGCGTGTCAGCCACCGAAACAAGTAAGGTACCTTTGAAATTTTCCAGAGACGGCACCACTTGCTGCAGCGCATGTCCCGTACCATGCTGCGGCTCTTGAAGATGCACTGATAAGGGAGTTTTCGGCGGATTCGCCTGCAAGAAAGCCCTGACTTGCTCAGCCTCATGGCCGACTACAACGTGAACGTGATCGATGTTCAACTCGTCCACCGCATCTAGAACGCGACCAAGAACCGTCTTTCCCAACACATCATGCAGCACTTTAGGCTTTGACGACTTCATGCGTTTTCCCTGTCCGGCAGCAAGAAGAACAGCTTGAGTGTTGCTACGTTTGGTCATGATTTCCCTTTGCTCCTCATAGTATCGAATATGGTTCCAGTGAATGAAGGCGTGAGGTACGGCACAATGGATTCGCACCTCAATCGTAATTGAACTTTTTCTTTTCAGAGACAATATTCAAAGGGCGAAGCTTTGTATTCTCATATCCGCGCCAGGCGTAATTTCCAACCACACCCAGCCCGAAAAGATTCAGCGCACCAAAGAACAGAATCGTCAGCATGGTGCCCGCGTAGCCCGGCACCACCCCGATGCCGCTCAGTCGCCACGTGACGATAACAACGCCTAGAAGCAGCGCCAATGCGATACCCAGCGCCCCAGCCACGATCATAAGTCGAACAGGCAGATCGGTAAAAGCGAAAATGCTATCGAGCAAATAGGTCACTTTCTTCTGAAAGGTCCACGCGCTCTTACCGTGTTCTCTGGCTTTACGATGATATGGCACAAACTTTCTTCTGCCGCCAACCCAGAAGAGCAACCCGAGAAGACTGCTGTTGGCCTCGCGCATATTGATAATGTGATCGCGAAACGCAGCCGTCATAGCGAACATATCAACGCCACCAACCGGGCAAGCGGGCTCTACATATTTACGATAAAACGACCAGAAAATCTGCGACGCAATCGCCGATGACCATGGATCGTCTCGCGACTCGCGCACACCGAAAACAATATCGGCCTCATTTGCATCGAGGACTTGAAAAAAATCTTTTGCTAGCTCGGGAGGCTCCTGCAAGTCGGCGGACATGACAGCGATGCTGCTTCCGGTCGCGGTTTCCAGCCCAAGACGAATAGCTGAAAAGGCTCCAAAATTTCTTGACGAACTGAGTAATTGCGCATGTATATTCGTGGACGGCAGCAGTTCTTCTAAACGCGCTTGCGATTTATCAGGGCTACCATCAACGACAAATACGACTTCCAGATCATTATCAAGCTCTTTACTGAGCTGACTCAAAACTGTGAGCAAAGGCTCGATTGAATCTTGATTTTTGTAGACAGGAATGACAAGTGAATGTTTCATGCTTGCATGTATAAGCGCGGCTATTCCACCAAGCTTACAGTAACTGCGCTGCAGGCTCCAATGCAGACTGACAAATAGAGCTGCAAGTTAATTAAGTGGCTGCGGAAAAAGACGCGAAGAAATCGCCACCGGCAAAATATCGCGGCAATCGAGTTAATTACAAGAAACTAAGCAACGGCGAAATTGCGACGAACTTTACTGGCGAACCAGACGACCCGACGTAAGTGTCTCAACAGAGATTAGCCCGGTATCATGCAGCAATTGCACCTGAGCCAAATTGAAGGTGATGATGGCATTGGCTTTGTTGACGAGAGCAGTTATGAAGTCTCTCTGAGCGTTGATCACGTCGATATTCGTTCCCACTCCGTTAGCAAGTCGAACGCGAGCCAATCGCAACTCTTCTGTAGAAGAAATCACAGCTTTATCCGCGACTTCGATCTGACGCTCTGCCGTCTGACTGTTCAAATACGATTCCCTGACCTGTTGAAGAATATTGATCAAAGACTGATTCGAGTTGAGTAAAGCGATGCGTGCGTTGGCACGAGCAGCCTGGATCGCAGCCACCGAGCCCATTCCCATCTGAGGGAAGTTCCAGTCGAGTCTGTAACCAATGCTATAACTCTTGCGCATCTGCCGACTTGAATACTGAGCTGGAGTGTACTGCTCGCCGGCGGCTACGACCGGACCGTTCTTGGCTATCGCAGCTGTAGAACCGGTCGCTGCGAACTGTTGTGTATTCAAAACAGGTCCTTCAGCAGGAGCAGCCAGCGGCACGGAATTGAAACTGCCAGGCACGAAGTTATAACTCTTAGAAAAAGTGGCACCATTGCCGAGAATGTTTCCGTAAAACTGAAGCTGCGGATACAGCGGCGCAGCGGCAATCTGAATCTGGCGGCGAGCAGCAATTCGCAGTTGTTCGTACTGTTTCAATTCAGGACGATTCAGAATAGCCAGTGCTATCAGTCTGTTCACGTCGACACTCGGATCGATCAGACGCACCTTTTTCACCGTCGATTCCACTGACAAGAAATTGACGGCAGCATTGAGATTGAGAACTGTAGCCAGGTCAATTGAAGAGTTTCGCAATGCCACTTCTTGAATCAACAAGTTCTGCTCGTCACGAGCAAGCTGAGTTTCTGATTGCAAAACCTGAAATTTGGTGCCGGTACCGGCGCTTTCCAGCTGCTGGTTGAGAACGACTTGGGCTTTCGAAACGTCCACCGCTTTAGTTTGAATCTGCAGCAACGCCTGGTTGTTGACAAGGTTGTAATAGCCGCGAGCCACTGCCAGCAACGTGTCGTTAATCGTCCCGGTGACCTGAGCCTTAGCAGCCCGATAGTTGTGCAGGGAAGCCAATGAACCAAACAGCACCGAACCGCCCTGGAAGCCGAAGTACTGGAAACCAGCCTGGGCAGATACGTTCGGAGTTTGAAATGTGGCGGGCACAACACCGCCGATCAACGTTGACCCTTGTAAATACTGATCTTGACCATTGAGAATAATATTGGGCAGAAATCCCGCCAACGTCCCCATCAAGTTCCACTTTTGCTGCTCTTTATTTGCGTATGAAATTCGAATCGCAAGATTGTTGGAGACTGCATAGTTGACGGCATCTTTTAACGAAATCGGTTCTGTGTAGTTCGCTTCCAGTCGAATCGGCGGAAGTTTATTTCCAAGAGGCATCAACTCCTTGGCTTTAGGCAATTTCAACTCGATCGATTCACCAAGCAGGAATTGTTCACCAAACTGCTTTTGCTCTTGGTCATCGAAATCTTTGTCGACCTGCCGTTCTTTATCTGAGAGTCCTGACGGACGAGCAGCTTCCCCAGTGCCTGGAATCATTGCTGGCGCTGCGACGCCGTTCTGAGGAGCGGCGATGGCTGCGCGTTGACTTGGAGAGGCAGTCTGAGGAGTCAGTGCTGGAGTCGCAACACCTGAGGTGTTCGGTGCACTCGCAGGCGCACCTTGCAATGTGCCGTTAGGCGAAGTGGTGGCAGAACTGCTCTGGCTGACGCCGCTCTGACCGACAGGTGAGGATGCGTTCGTACCGACTGTGCCTGCGCCTCCAGGCTGCGGTTGTGCACTTGCAGGCAGTGACAGTCCGAAGCCCAGTTCGAAAAACAATCCGAAACTCAATGCGAGCGCAAGCAGTTGACATCCATCCTGCATCGATCCGTTGGATCTTTCTCTTTTACTGAAAAACAAACTCAACCGTTCGGTTTGTGGTAAAGCGCGCATTGATTCGGGGTTTCCTGATACCTGGTTACCTAACGAATACTGACTTAACCAGATCGACAGTAAGTTTACATCACTGTTCTGCATTTTTCGTGTCAACAGACAGAATTGTAATGAGCTACAGAATGCGCATTAGACCTAGCACATATAGGAATAGCATGTCGCACTTAAACAACAATTCGTCGCACCAGATTTAGTGGCGCGGGAAATTCGAGTGAGAAGATTGAAAAATTTCATGCGAACCAAATAGAAGCTCGGATTTGAATAACGAAATCGATGATAAGGAATCGATGAACGAGTTGAAGAATGTATTTGAAGCTCGAAATGGAGGTGCAGAAATGAATCGCAGAAATCGCAAGACACAAAATGCATGAAAAGAAAAACCCGGCTCATGTGAGCCGGGTCTTATAATTGTCCGCAGTGTTGGTGCCGCCCCAACAGATTCTATCCCTAGATTCCCTCAATACTGGAGTAACTGCGATGTCGCCGAGTCACATCTGACTTCGACACTTATTTTGTACCCGAAAAATTCCTGATAAGTCCACCCTTTAACAATTCGTTCAACATCTCTGCAATGGAAACCCCGGCGTGACAGGCTGAAGAAGTCAGCAGATGCACTTCCACGTCGCACCAGATGTGGAGCACCGTTGTAATAATCGTTCACGTTCCGTTCACACAGCGGTTTTAGCATGTATGACGGTAGTCAGGAACGTAGAGCATCTCACGCGTGGAGGGCACATCATGAAAGTCGCTGTCACCGGAGCCTCAGGCATGGTTGGTTCAGCTCTCATCAAGAAGCTGAAGTCTGAAGGTCACGAAGTCGTGATCTATGTACGACACGGGTCTGCAAATGGCACCAACACATATCTATGGAATCCAGACAACGGCACGATCGATGCAGCCGGGCTGGTCGGATGCAACGCAGTTGTCAATCTAGCAGGCGAGAATATCGCAGCAAAAAGATGGAGCGCCGAACAGAAAGAACGAATTCGCAACAGTCGTGTCAAAGGCACAACCTTGCTGGCCAACACGATTGCCAAAATGACCGATAAACCAGAAGTACTGGTCAGCGCATCAGCAATCGGCTTCTATGGTGATCGAGGCGATGAGACACTTACCGAGAACAGTGCACCGGGCAGTGGATTCCTGGCAGATGTATGCCGCGAGTGGGAGCAGTCGACCAGAGCTGCTAAAGAAGCAGGAGTGCGTGTCGTACACGCACGGCTGGGCGTTGTGCTCAGCAAAGAGGGCGGCGCGCTGCACAAGATGCTGCCAATCTTTCAACTCGGTGGCGGCGGAATCATCGGATCCGGTAAACAGTATATGAGCTGGATCACGCTCGACGACGTCGTCAACGCTCTTATATTCGCCATCAAAACAAAGACAGTCTCAGGAGCTGTTAATCTCGTTGCACCGAACTCGGTGCGCAACTCCGAGTTTACCGACGCGCTCGGACACGCGCTTCACCGACCGGCGGTGTTGCCATTACCGGCGTTCGCTGCCAAGATGATAATGGGCGAAATGGCCGACGAGCTGCTTTTATCGAGTGCGCGAGTGGAACCGCTGGCTTTGGAAGGCAATAAATTCGGCTTCGAATATCCGAATCTGCAGGGAGCACTCCTGCATACGTTAGGAAAGTCTGCGTAGCGTCAGGGGCGAAACCCGGCAAAGAGACAGCATGGACACTGCGACCGGGTCGCAAATTCCACCATTCTAAAAGGTAATTTTGTGACCTCCGTCGATAATGAAACCAGCGAAAAAGAAGAAGAGCAAGAGACTCCATTGCAGCCAGTCGTCGGGCTGAGCCAAATTCAGGACAACGTCAAGGAGTTGCCTGACCAACTGATGCTGCTTTACCAGGCAGTGGAGTCGACCCGCAACGGCATTGTCATTACAGATCCGAACAGACCGGACAATCCAATCATCTATTGCAATCCAGCCTTTGCTGAATTGTCCGGCTTCCGCATCGACCAGATCATCGGTCGCAACTGTCGCTTTCTGCAACGCGACGATCGCGACCAGCCCGAGATCGCTGAAATTCGCAAAGCGATTGATGCAGCCAAGCCAATCACGACTACGCTACGAAACTACCGAAAAAACGGTCAGGTCTTCTGGAACGAATTGACGGTTTCTCCGGTTTTTGACTCCACGGGCAAACTAATCAATTTCGTCGGTATTCAGAATGATGTGAGCGCAAGAAAGGAAGCAGAGAGAAGGGTTTCTGAATTCTATTCAGTAATTTCTCACGAATTGCGCACGCCCCTGACTTCAATCAACGGTGCTTTGCGAGTCATCGAAGACGGCTCTGCAGGCAGGGTCAACGCCAGTGTCATGAAAATGGTCAAAATCGCCCTCGGCAATTCAGACCGGCTGATGCGACTGATAAGCGATATTCTGGACCTCAAGAAAATCGAAGCAGGCAAATTCAAACTCAGTTTGCAGAAATTGCCACCGGTGACTGTAATAGATACAGTCATCGAAACGCTGAAACCGCTTGCCGCCGAGCAGCGCATTTCCCTCGTCAAGGAAATTCACACGAGCCAATCGCTGCTTTTCGATCCGGACAGAGTCGTGCAAATTCTCAACAACCTCACCACCAACGCGATCAAATATTCGCCTGCGGGTGCCAACGTGATTTTGAGGGTAGAAAAACCTTCATCAGACAGCACTCGATTCTCCGTGATTGACCACGGACCGGGAATTCCACCAGATGAAATGAGTAAACTGTTCGGACGTTTTCAACAATTAGACTCCTCCGACAAGCGCCCCAAAGGCGGCACGGGTCTGGGCCTATTCATCAGCAAATCACTGGTCGAGTTACACGGCGGACATATCGGAGTAGAAAGTGCACCGGGCAAAGGCAGCACATTCTGGTTTGAAATATTCAATTAGGGCTATTCTGCTACTTCGAAGAACTACTCAGCATGTAGCCTCGATTGCGGATATTTTTGATAAGACCGCTCTCTCCGGTTTGCCCGATTGATTTTCGCAGCAGTTTGATGTGCGTGCGCACCGTATCTGGTGAGGCAAGAGAGTCGTCCATCCAAACTCTCTCGAGTATCGCTTCCGAACTGAATACTTGATCTGGATGACGCATGAAAAATTCAAGTAAGCTAAAAACTTTCGGTCTCAAATGTATTTCTTCACCCTTGCGTGTCACCTGACAGGTAGCGGGGTCCAGAGTAATATCGCCCGCCGTCAGCAACAAAGCCGCGAGCGAATGCGGTCTTCGCAGCAACGCGCGAACTCGCGCCAGCAACTCCTGGGGGTGAAACGGCTTGGTCAAGTAATCATCGGCGCCCATATCCAATCCGAGCGCTTTGTCAGCGACTTCGGCTTTAGCCGTGAGCATCAAAATAGGCGCCTTGCCGTCCTTCTCTCGATAGGCTTTGAGCACGTCGATGCCTGTCACTTCAGGCATCATCCAGTCAAGAATAACCAGGTCATATTTGAAAGAACGCAAGTAATCGATGGCTACGGCACCACCGTCCGCAATCTGCACTGAGTGCCCCTTGCTGGAAAGAGTGACACTCAAAACCTGCGCCAAATCTCGGTCGTCTTCAACTATGAGTATTTTAGCCAAATGGACACTCTCACACGGTCAGGGAGCTTCGGTTACGACAGACGGAATGAATTACTCACGGAGCCAATTTGTTTGAGACTATTTAATATCATATTGGGTTGATTGCAACATTGATTTGCTAAAACGATCCACTTGAGGACGAAGGAAGGTGCAGCCGCGACGGCTGCGCTCCATGCAGCCGGGACGGCTGCGCTCCATGTTGCCGGGACGGCTGCGCTCCATGTCGTCGGGACCGCCGCACTCCATGCAGCTATTCATTGCCGAAATGGGCGTACCACTGATTCGCCGGCAGTTTCATTAGTTCGATCAGACTCTGCAATTGCTCGTGCATCTGTTCTGGGGGAAGTCTGCCTCGATTGCCGTGACCAGCCAGAACCCATTCAAACCGGTACTGAGCCAGTCTCGTCATTGAAATTATTTGCTCATCCCACGAATACCAGCAATGCCTTCTAAATGCGACGAGTTGTGAGCTTACAGCGTCGTAAGCGAGATGATCACCAGTAAACAGGAATTTTGATTTATAGAGAAGCACCATGTGACCTCGGGTATGCCCCGGCACCGGAATAATTGTGAATTCCGGTGCGAATTCAATTGCAGCAGTACCGTCTATGACAGTCTCTGCAGCGGGCTGCGCCGAAATTTCGCTGCGATGAATAATGCGTTCCGCACCAAATTCAGTGGCATAGCGAGATGCCTCGGCAACGTCATCTTGATGCGTGAGAAAGAGATATTTGATTCCGCCTAATTGCTGAAATTGCTTGACCAGATGGGGCAAATATTTAGGCGAATCTATCAGCCAATTCCCATCAGGATGCTTCAGAAAGAAGCTGTTGCCCCCATAGGACTTGGGAGAATTGAACCCGCAATAATAGACATCCTCTTCGATCAGCAGCGGCAAGTCCGCCATCACAGCTTTGGCTTCGTTGTTTGCCAAAGTTCCGATCGACCCGGTGGGGCAGCAAAGCAGAGCACGCGTGGCAGCTCTCACATCGGATGAATCGACAGGCTGTTGAAAGACATAGGAATGTTCGCCCTGGTCGGCGAAGGAGCCCGGAGCCAACTGCCTGCACGTGTCGCAATTAATGCAGGTCGAATCGACAAAAAAGTTTCCTGGCGCATTGTCTGGTACAACTTTATTGATATCGGCCATCGTACGCCCCCGGCTGATCTCAATATAGCAGGGTAAATAAGGGTATTATCAGGGAAGCGGGCAGCAGCTACCTCTCCACAGACAGCTTTTCAACGGATGCCATTTTAACGACGCCTTTTCAACGGACGATTCATGTTTCAAGCGAAACCTCAAAAGCCAGACGGGCAAAACCAATTCGACCGTGACGGACAACAAAACAAGCAGCAGAGCATGGCTGGAAGAGCCTCCAGGGCAGCTCAAATTGTTTCTGTTGGTCTGGCTATCACAACAGTGACAGCCCTCTTCTGCAGTCCGAGCCAGGGCTACCGAACTCAGGCCCGCCCGGCTGCGCGCCCCGGAGGTGGTGTTGTTTATCCAGAATTTCGAAGCAATTACGGCACTATCCGCTGGATTTCCGATCAAATGCCGATCAAAGTCTACATAGCGCCAGGCTTGACCCTGGACAGCATCATTGATCCTCAGCTGGGCGCACCAATGACCAATGTCGATGGTCGAGATCGCTGGCCCGATCTGGTCGCCGATGTAATTTCGAATCCACAACAGTTTCAGTCCCTGCAAGTCGCCCAGGGTTACGTTCCCGACCACTTTCAGGCCGCAGTTCAAGGCATAAATTCATGGAAAGCATTCGAGCGGGACGGCATCAAATTTCAAATCGTTGACGACCCGTCTGAAGCCGATATCCATGTGTTCTGGACCAATCATTTCGTCAATAAATTAGGGCTCGGTCTCTTCCAAAACGACATTCGCGGTTACACGGCAAAGCGAAGCTTTCCATACAAAGCAATCATGTCAGGCAAACAAGCTCAATTTAAACCAGTAGTGACACTCCTGCGGACTACGGAAGGCAACGGTGTGACCATGCCCTTCGTCAAGATGAAAGCCTCGGCAGCGCATGAATTCGGTCACGCGCTGGGCATCGAGGGGCATAGTCCTTATCCAAGCGATCTGATGAGCGTGTACTATGGAAAAGGCGCCATTTCAACCAATGATGCCGCCACGATCAGGTATCTCTACCGCTGCACACCAGATTTGATACCGTAAACATCATGAATCGACCACTGAGATCATCCTCCGCTAATTCATCACGCTCCGTGCAATCAAGCGAACGCATGCAGATGCTGCTGCTCAACATGGGTCTCGTGCTGTTTGTAATTTGCATGAGCTGGTGGGGTCTGAGCTGGATGCTCAGCGACGTAACGGGCGAATATTCGGCGAATGACGCCAGACTGGGCATTGTGCGTATGTCACTGGTAAGGCGTGCTGCCAACATCAAAGGCGAACTGTCCTACGGGTCAGGGGCACTACTGGAGATGACTACGCCCAAACTGGAGCCAGATACGCAGATCGATCTGACATTCGAACTGCCGCAACGATGGGTCGATCAAGGGCAGGAATATCGCGCCGTCCATTTCCACGGCACCATCAAAGATGGCACTGCATCTGGTGTGATTCGAGACGGCGCACAAGTTTTTCCCGTCAAATTGGAAAAAAATTCTATCGCTTCAGTCTACCGACAGATCCAATCACATTTGCCTTTCAGCGGTTAACAAGAGATTCTTTGCCCTTATCGATGTTGGCAAGAGCCCGACCCGGCTCCGACTCATCCGTACGGTGTTCACATAATGTTCAGCTTGGCGGAAGTATATATGTAGTGTACTTTGCAACGCAAACTGGACGAAATCTTGGATACACGTACAATCATGAAAACCCTCGGAGAAAGAATCCGAGACCGACGCATAAAGCTAGGTTTAAGCCTTGAAGACGTAGCCATCAGAAGTGCCACCTCTATCGACTTAATCAAGCAACTCGAATGGTCGATGTTGAACGATATCGAATTCACGACGTTGATGTCGATTGCTAAGGCCGTGGAGCAAAATCCCAGCGACCTTTTGATGGATGTGAAATTCAACGAACAGCCGAATAACGAGCTTTTCGCGGACGTCACTTCTAACGAGCAGTCAACCAACGAAGTTTTGAAGGACGCCAAATTTAACGAGCCGAACACCAGCGATTATCAGGTCACTAGCCGGAGTAACATTGACCAACCATTTGCAGGATCAATGCAACCAGGTCTGGAACAGGCTGGCGGCAACGACTAGACCAACTAGTCAACGAAACTGCTTTCACGAGGTCCAGCGTAAACCAGATCTTGCTCTGGATGCACCGCATACGGTTTGTGAACGACTTCGATTATCGTCGCTGCCGGCGGGCAGAAGAGCCGGAAGTTCGATCGAGGGTCTGCGCTCAGGCCCCGAGAAATGTGGAACGCCGTCTTTCCGCGATAGATAAGCCCGGAGGCTTCCTTACGAGACAACTCAGAATCGGTAATCAACGCACCGACGCCAGGAACACGAATCTGACCGCCGTGAGTATGCCCACCGACAGCAATATCAACGCCTGCATCTACAAAGGTATGCAGGAAGCGAGGCATATGAAAGAGAGCCAATTTCATGTGCCCATCCGGCGCCTCTGAAACCAGTCGGGTCAGTTCGGCAGGTTCAATGCCCGGATAATCTACACCGACGACATGAACACCCTCGGCATGCGTTCTCGATTCATTGAGAAGGACGTCCCATCCGGTGTTACTCAATGCCTTAATCATCGGCTTCACGTCACGGTATTCCATTGGATGACGCCAGCGCCGGTTGATGCGCCCGACTATCTTATTGAAGAAACTGTAGTTGTAATAGTCGTGATTACCGAGAACAGCATACGCACCAAGCTTGGGCTGCCTCGACAACAAAGAAGACGCGTACTTCAGGCCAGTATAGTTTTCAAAAACATCACCGGTGAGAACGACCAGATCGAAATCGCCATCTGTAACTTCTTCCAGAAAGCGCAGTTTCTCGGCTTCCGGCTCACTCAAGTGTGTGTCTGAAAGATGCAAGATTCGGAAAATCTTTTTCTCAGCGTGCTTCCCGTGTCCGTTACCATTGCCGCCAATATTGCCGTTGCCATTGCCGCTAAGATTGCCGTTGCCATTAACGTTGCCTGACGGCGGCTCATCAGCACCATATGTAGTGACTCGAACAGTTTCGAGCTTGAAATTTTTTGCTTCAACTTTGCTGGCGTAGAGGTAGACGCCAAGCCCGGTCAAGATGGCTGAACCAGCCAGAAGGGGAAGTGTTTTCTTATTCATAACAATAGTCTACTGCAACAGTTCTTCAATTCGCTGTTGCGCCACTCGATCGTTCTGCGTTTTCAGACCAATGTCAGGCGCAGTCAGCATTTCGACGAGGTAACGAATTGGAAAGCCCAAACCAATCAACGCCAGCGCGAAAACCGCGTCGTACGGCAAAGAAACCCAGCTCAAATTCCGGGCCTGCTCGAATACCCAGGGCAGCCATTCAGGGCGGGCAGCCCCTTCCAATAGAGAAAACAGCAGTGCTGAACTCATCAAATAGCCCAGACCGATCGCATGAATAGTGATGAGACCGGCAACAAGGGCACCAATCTGCCTGAGAGAAGTCCGTTTTTCTCCGGTGATCTTAGCTACAACGAATGTTGCCGCAAGAATGCCCAGCAAGTAACCGAAGCCGGGCTGTGAGTAGTAATCCAATCCACCACCCGAGGCAAAAGGATTCAAGCCGAAGTAAGGTCCGACCAGCCCTATGATGATAAAAATGCCGGCTGATATGGTGGCGATTGGCCACCCGAGAGCGTAACCAAGCAAAATGGCAATCGGCGCCTGAGGCGAGTAAACGCTCATGCGAATAGGCTTGGTCGGCATTGGTATGTCCGGAATAGGCACGACCTTATCAATTTTTAGCTTCACCGCTGGGGGTATTTCGCTAATCGTGTCATTTGCCTGAGCCTGAGCCCATCGCGTCAAATTCTGACCGGTTGCTGTGGGCAAATCGAAAGCGATGAACGAACTGAAGAAGAACACCTGCAGCCCAAGAAGAACGAGTACGCCCTGACCGGCGAGTGACTTTCTTCTGACCTTAGGGATGCGAGTTACTTTGTTCGTGGTGGCGACTAATTGCAATTAACGCGTTACCTTTTGATGCTCCCACTTTGTGGAGACCACACTGTATTGTGGATTGTTAACGATCTCAGGTCAAGTAGTCAGCACTCATCGGCACTGTTGAATGTTGCGCGAGAAACCGTTTGCTGCGCGGATTTGCGGCTGGATTCAGCAGCCTCGGCAGTTTTTCCATTAGATTTGATTTCAGGAAAAGATTCGGCTGTTTCAAGACCAGTAAAGGTTCCTTTGCCTTTTATATATACAACACGCTCATGCATCAACTTTACGAAATCAGGCGACTCGATATTCTCGGTCCAGAGAACAAGGGCGTCTTCATCGTTATCCTGATAGTAGTGCTTGCGCACTCCAAGACTTTTGAAGCCATACTTGTAATAAAGCTTTTGCGCGGTCTCGTTTGACATGCGCACTTCCAGCGTCAACCAGCGAGCGCCGCACTTCCTGGCTTCGACGATGTTGTTTATAAGCAGTCTCTCACCTATATGCTGCCGACGATGCTCGGGGTGGACCGCCAGCGTCGTCACGTGTGCTTCTTCATTGTTATTTACCAGCCAGAAGCCTGAATAACCGAGCAGCTGATTTGTTTTGCTGTCACATGCGGCAAAATAACGTCCCAGGGAATTATTGAGCTCATTCACAAAAGATTGATAGGACCAGTGATGACTGCCGAACGCCACCGGTTCGATGTCCATGACCTCTTCCAGGTCGCTTATGTTTAGTGAACGAATTTCAATTACCATGCGGTTTTTCAGGCGCGTTTTTCTTCAAGGTTATGGAAGGATTGCGCAAATATAACGGTGTAACCGTTTGATATGGATACGCTTCCGCTAGAGAATCATTCAAAGATACCCTATTCCAGGCGATCTGAGCTTGTTTAGTAGCAATATTTTCAAGTATGGGCAGCGCGAGCAACTGATGCGACCGTCCATCCAGAGTGCCAGTCAAGGCGCTATTGAGCGTTCCCTTGCCGCTCTGGGCGCTTGCGGCAAGTTCAAGGAATGCTTTTTCATCGGCATACCAGACCGCCGACTCAGCCAACAATGCCCCGAGATCTCCAGCCGAAGCCGAGACCGGGGCGACCGACATCTGAAAACAATCGCGGTCATCCTTCGATGTGTATCCAGCGACGAAGTAGCGACCTCTGCCTGCAGCCAGCACCACAGCAGCCGGAAGCGGGCAGAGGCTGGCATAACAATCAAGCAGATGCACGGGAACGAGGGGCAGGTTCAAACCCTGCGCTATCGTGCGGGCAGTTACTATCCCCGTTCGAACGCCGGTAAAGCTGCCGGGTCCTTCTCCGACAACAATGCAATCAAGGTCTGGTTTTTGCCATCCCGCTTGCCCCATCAGCTCTACAACCGAAGGCATCAGCGCGGCCACGGCTTCTTGCCTGGTCAACGCGTCGGCTTCCGCGACCACTATTTCTTTCACGGCGCGACCATCCTCAACCAGTGAGAGATGAATCTCGTTAGTGCTGGTATCAAAGGAAAGGATGCGCACGCTTAACCGACAGGCTTCTGCTCGGACGGTTTTTCCGTTTCGACTTTACCGAGATTTTTCAGAGTCTCATCGACGCTCGACAATGCCCCCATCTCTTCACCCGCACCAGATTCACCAGATGCGGTACCACCATTAGTCTCCTTCGCAGGTTCGGCGGCAGCAGCAGGTCTTGGCGGTGGCACCATCGGCGCGGAAAGCGTTATATGAACGTTACCCGGCTCCGGCGGCTCTTCCATGTATTGCTCAGACTGCTTGATCGCCGCTTCCATACCGTCAATTTGTGAATTGAGATGAGCGAGGAACTCGTCAGGCAACATCTCTTCGAAATTAGGTTGCTGCGAAATCGGTTGCGCATGGAAGAGCAACTGAATCGATTCTTCCTGAATGCTGCGCAGCAGCTGATTAAACATGTCGAACGCTTCGCGCTTGTATTCCTGCAATGGGTCACGCTGACCGTAACCACGCAAGTGAATACCTTCTCTCAAAATGTCGATGTTATGCAGATAGTCGATCCACTTTCCATCGATTGTCCTGAGCAAAATCTGTCGCTCAAGCTCACGCATCGTTTCGGTTCCGATGTGCTCTTCTCGAACCTGATAAGCAATTTTGATGGATTCCCAGAGCTTCTCACGCAGGTCGTCGTAAGACAGTCCTTCCAGTTCCGCAGGCTTGATATCGCCAAGCATAGGAACGTCGCTGGACAACTTGGCCAGAATATCCGAGAGGGAATTATCGTCCCATGTTTCAGGCTGAGTCTCGGGAATAACATAAGCCTGGATGACGATATCGAGATGCTCTTCCAGCATGTCGTGCATGTTTTGCTTCAGGTCGGCACGCTCCAAAATGCGGCGCCGTTCGCGGTAAATAACTTCACGCTGAGTGTTCAAAACATCGTCATATTGCAGAACGTGCTTTCTCATATCGAAGTGATGCGCTTCTACTTTCTTCTGCGCGTTCTCGATAGACTTAGAGACCATGCCGGATTCGATCGGCATTTCTTCATCAGCCTTGATGAAATCCATCAGTCTGGAAATCTTTTCACCGCCGAAAATTCTCATCAACGTATCTTCCAGCGAAAGGAAGAACCGCGTCGTACCCGGGTCGCCCTGTCGAGCGGCACGACCTCTGAGCTGGTTGTCGATACGTCGTGCTTCGTGGCGTTCAGTACCGATGATGTGCAGTCCGCCCAGAGCCAGTACTTCGTCATGAGCGGGAGCAAGTTCAGCTTTGATTTCCTTAGTCAGGGCTTTCAGCTTCTCTTCGAACTCCGGCGTCTCAGGCTCGAGATTTTCTGCCTTTAACTTTTCGCGAGCTACATACTCAGCGTTACCGCCGAGCAAAATATCCGTACCGCGACCTGCCATGTTGGTAGCAACAGTGATGGCACCTTTCCTTCCGGCTTGAGCGACAATCATCGCTTCTTTTTCGTGATGCTTGGCGTTCAAAACGTTGTGACCAAGACCTTTTCGAATGGCGGCGACAACTTTAGCCGTCTTCAAAACAGACCAGCAACGTTCAATGAATTCATCCTTTTTCGGGAAAGCAGTCTCAACTTCTTTGCACGTCTGCTCCAGCTTCGCCAGATCGATCATGCCGGGACGTTCGAAGATTTTGTTCAAAGCATCGATGCTTGGACCAGAGAGGTTATCGCGCTTGATCAGGTTGACAGCCTTGTTCATTTTGTTGACCAGATATTGCTGCATAGCCTGCGGCTTGCCGAGCAAATCGTCCAACAATTCAGACTTGTCGATACTTGTAGTACCAACCAGAACCGGTCTGCCGAGCTCATGCATCTCAACGATTTCTTCAGCCACAGAAATGAATTTCTGCATTTCTGTTTTATAGATAACGTCCGGATTATCGATACGCACATTGGCTCTGTTAGTCGGAATAGAGACAACGTCAAGGTTGTAGATCTTGCTGAACTCCGCCGCTTCAGTCATGGCGGTACCGGTCATACCAGATAATTTCGGATACAGACGGAACAAGTTCTGATATGTGATAGACGCGTAAGTCAGCGTTTCTTCCTGAATCGGCACCTGCTCTTTCGCTTCGATAGCCTGGTGCAGTCCATCACTCCAGCGGCGGCCGACCATCATACGACCAGTGAATTCATCAACGATCGTGATTTCAGGCTTACCTTCTTCGTTCTCTTTGATAACGTAGTCAGTGTCGAGCTTGTACAACTCTTTGGCGCGCAGAGCCTGCACAAGGTGATGCGCGAAATTGTAGTGAACGTCGAATAAGTCGGGAACGCCGAGCACCTTCTCGCCGGTGATGATACCGCGCTCGGTGAGCAGAACGTTCTTGCCTTTTTCGTCAACCCAATAATCGCAATCTTCGTCGTCTTTGTCTTTCCCCTTATGGAGCATCGGCGCAATCTGAGCCATCTTCAGGTAAATTTCCTGGAACGACTCAGTGGGGAAACCGGAGATAATCAGAGGCGTTCTCGCTTCGTCAATAAGAATATTGTCGACTTCGTCAACGATGGAGAAGTAGTACGGACGCTGCACCAGCTCATCGAGAGAGGTGCGCATGTTATCGCGCAGGTAGTCGAAACCAAACTCGTGGTTCGTACCATAGGAGATGTCGGCACGGTAAGCGTCATACTTTTCGTGCTCAGGTTGGTGCGAATAGATCAACCCTGTAGTCAGCCCGAGGAAGCGATAGAGCTGCCCCATCCACTCAGCGTCACGCCGAGCCAGGTAATCGTTGACTGTGACGACATGCACGCCGCGTCCAGCCAGAGCATTCAGATAAGCCGGCAAAGTAGCGACGAGAGTCTTACCTTCACCTGTTCTCATTTCGGCAATCTTATTGAAGTGAAGCGCGGCTCCACCCATAAACTGAACGTCAAAATGGCGCATACTCAAAACGCGCTTGCCCGCTTCACGGCAGACTGCAAAAGCTTCCGGCAAAAGCTGTTCGAGGATAATGCCAAGCTGCTTGTCGTGAGTGGTGCGAATCTGACCGGGCATCTTCGGCACATCATCAGCGATCAGCTTGACGTTTTGCACCGAACTCAAAGCGTTTTCGATCTTGTTTTTGAATTCCGCAGTTTTGCCTCGCAACTCATCGTCGCTCAGCTTTTCCATGGCGGGCTCAAAACTGTTGGCTCGTTCGACATAACCACGAAGAAACTTTACGCGTTTCTCGTTAGTGTCGCCGAGTAAACCCTTAAGCCAACCACGCGCACGGTCTTCCCATTCTGACATTTACTTGCATTCTCCGACGGCTACTTGCTTTGAACTCGGCTGCTAACGCCGACCTCTGAGCGTGCCTTGATTTCGTCACTCTACAGACAGCCCTTCATTTTAGCATGCAGCCCTTTGACAACCCGACTGCCAGCCACTTGGCGAGTCACAGACGGGGCACTCCCGCCCGGCAGAATTGGGGGCGTGTCGATAGAACTGGCGTGGCAGAGCATTTCCGCCTTCGCATTTACATATCATCACCAACTTAGAGCCTGCCATCCCAGGCGTTACGAAAGGCTGCACCGGAGAAATCAGTCGGATAGCCTTATTGATATACTCAGTCCAGTGCGCGATTGCGGGCACGTCGAATTTGCCCTTGAAAAAGGCGCCTACAGAGAATATTTAGATTGTCCATGACTAGCGCCACTGAAACCAATTCAAAAACGTTAAAACCACTCTCGGGCTTGTCACTTGCCGAGCTGGAAGAATTCGTACTGGAGCTTGGTTTGCCCAAGTTCAGGGCGGCACAAATACACACATGGATTTATGCCAAGAACGTCAAATCGTTCGATGAGATGACAAACCTGGGCGCGCCGGTGCGCGATAAGCTGAAGCAGGTGGCGACAATCAGCGCGCTGGAAATCGCTCACCTGCAGGTCAGTCGAGATGAAACGCGCAAGTACCTGTTCCGGCTTGCCGACGGAAAAATTGTCGAATCGGTCTTGATGTCCTTCAACGATCGCCAGACCCTGAGCGCTTGCGTCTCCAGCCAGGTGGGCTGCGCCGTCGGGTGCACATTCTGTGCAACAGGATATCTGGGCTTCAAGCGAAATCTAACCGCACAAGAAATCGTCGATCAAATCATGTCGATTCAGCGCGAGTCAGGAAAACGAATTGCCAATATCGTTTACATGGGACAGGGAGAGCCTCTTCTCAACACGGAAGAAGTAATCAAATCGATTCATACGATGATCGACTCTGTCGGCATCGGTGCGCGCCACATAACAGTATCGACTTCAGGAATCATCCCCGGCATCGAACGATTGAGAGAAGAAGATTTGCCCCTCTGCCTGGCTCTCTCACTGCACGCGCCTGATACAAAAACACGCGAACAAATCGTGCCAATCACGCAGAAATATCCAATCGGTCCATTGATTGAATCACTGAAAAACTACGCAGATTCAACTCGCCGCCGCGTCACAATCGAATACGTGCTTCTAGCCGGTGTGACGGACAAACCGGAACAAGCAAAGGCGCTTGCCGAGATGGTCAAGGATGTTCATTGCATGATCAACTTAATACCCTTCAATCCAACCGCAAATGATCTGGGCGAAGTAATCTATGAACGACCTTCCCGCGAAGCGCAGTTGCGATTCAAACAATTAGCCGAGCGCACCGGCAAGACAGTAACGATCAGATTGGAACGCGGCACGGATATTGACGCTGCCTGCGGACAACTTCACAACAAATATCTGCAAGCCAAGCAAGGCTAACGAACCATATGCGATGGCACTAATGCTACCTCGGTGCGCTAAGCAACAACCGTGCCGCAGCGCTCGCACTTCGTATCGCCATTGAGCTTATGTCCGCAGAACTGGCAAATATCATCTGTGCTGACCGATTCAGCCTGAGGAATTTCGAGCGTCTTCCAACTGCCCGTGATAGAACCAAATGCGCACTGATCGAGGAAGTCAGCCTCTTGCGGACGGTGCATCTCACGCAACAACTTGGCGTAATTCTGAAGCACTTTAATCGTATGTGGGTCATCCGCCCCCAAGCCCTTCGTTCTAATCGTCAAAGAGCGCTTGTAGTGTGGTTCAGCCTCGGCGAATAATCCACCGAGATGGTACGTTGCAGCCAGATTCAATGCAATAGTTGCAACTTCCTGGCTGTCTTCGCCGTAGCCCAGCTCGTAACACTTCAAGCACTCGTTGGCAAGCACTGCCGCCTCTTCGAGGTTCTTGGACAAGAAATGAACCTTAGCCAGCTCGTTTTGAACGTGCCCGACGGCTAGATGTAAATGACCAAGCTCTTTGATCTTTATCGCCAGAGATTCGCGCAAGGGCTCGATAGCAAGGTCGGCAGTATGGTCTTTGACGTAAACAGCAGCAAGTCTCTCCAGCGCGGCACAGAGGACCTTGGGGTCCGTGTCTCCAGAGCCACGCAGCAGCGCCACTGTGCGCAACCAGTACGTGACTGCCGAGGCGTAATCACCCTCGGCTTCAGCCTTTAGAGCATCATCTTTAGCTTGGATCCACGAAGTCGTCGACATAGTAAATGCGTTTTCCGAAGGGGACGGATACCTTACAAGAATACATGAGTCAGCCAAGATCAGTAAGTATGTGCCACCCTGAAATTTTATGCCGACAAGGCAAGCTCCACGCCCCTTCAGGGATTACCAGCCCACCCACGGGACTCGGCTCAGCCTGTACAGGCTTGCTCAAAACAACCGCCACTTCACAACAGGTAGAACGCGGAAATATTATCCCGGCTTTCAGTCAATCCCGAACTTTCGTCAATTCGTTCTCAGATACTGGTCCCAGCTGACTTTCAAATACAAGGGAGTCAGACGTCCCCTGGCTCTGAGAAACACCATAAATCTTATGTTTACCGGTATCATATACGGTGACACGTCCGCTGCGCTCAATCGCCAGCCGCGATGTCGCGGGGAAGTAAGCATAGCGAACCCGATTCTGAGCACCACTCGAAGATGGAACGCCAAATAATTCCGGCCACCATACAGTACTATCGAAAGGACGCATCGACTGATTATCGAAAGGAACGACTGTTTCACCGTCGGGAAAACGCACTGTTCCTTTAAACCGGTTCAGCGAATTAGTGGGTTCCAGCGCCACAAAGCGGGACAGCTCATCACATAACGTACGCACTCGGGCTTTGAGTGCCGAGTTCGACATGTCCCCGATCATGAGCATGCCGGTACTCCACTGCCCCATCCCGCCAAGCTCCGGATGGTTGAACTGAGCCATAGTTCCGCCACCGCTCCGCAAACTGTCCAAAACGACTCTCACCGCCTCGACACTGAAGCCGTGCCGAGCTGCAATTTCCTTTAGCTTATCCATGCCTTAAACATAACGTATCAGTGCGAACTTGGGTCTAGCTTATGAACAGAGCGACACTTATCGAAAAGAAACTGTTCGAAAGAAGAACTGAGTATTCGATCTCAAAAAAGAACTGAGCAGTACAAGACTGCTCAGCCTTAAAAGCTCATCTACTTTGCGCTAACTCCGCTGGAGATATAAGGTTCCGAGCTCATAGCTACGAAGCGGCAGATAACATCTTGCCTTTACTTGTCGCAGCCGCAATTCTCCGATGAGGAGCAGGAGCAGCAAGAGCAGCAGCACTCGCACTTCTCACACTTGGCACAATCTTTGGCGCTGCACTTTTTACAGCCAGCATCACAACATTTATCACCCATAACGACTCTCCTTCAACGCAAGTTGACTTTGATACCATTCTACATCCACAGACCGAATAGACAAGTAAAAAGTTCTGCAAGTCAGGCTTTTGACGCGGCTTTCCAATCAAAAATGGAATCCGTTTTCATTTCAAAACCAGGGCACAGAAGAAATGCCGCACAACAATGACACCATATATAGTGCAGCAGGAAGAAACCGCATTCAACCTATCACCACCGTCCTACCGCGTGATTTAGTCATTTTACCTACTCTGGTTTGGAACAAATCCAGCACAAGTGAGTCTTGAAACGCACGCACTGAATGACACTGAATGAGGACGGACAAATGATTTACACATTGATCTCTTTGCTAGTACTTTTCTGGTTGGTTGGTCTTGTAGCACACGTTGGTGGCGGCTTCATACACGGGCTCCTCGTGCTTGCTTTAGCTGTATTCGTGTTCGACCTTTTAACCGGTCGCCGAACCACTATCTGACGCAACAACAGCCGCAAGCTCACTGCAGCGATCTAACAAGAATTCAATGTTGCGGACCGGAGCAATTGACGACCGTTCACTCGACCTCAATCCCTTCCAGATTGAGGTTTTTGAACTGATTTTGCAAATCAGCAGCTTGACTGTCAATCGCACTTCGAATCAGCCGGAGATATTCATGCGCATCAGCTCGCACAGGAACCCTCCGATGCTCCACAGTCTCAGCGATATTCCGCCTGAACCGATCGGCGGCGGTGACTTCAAAGTGCTCCCAGGCAGCTGAGGTGCCTCGCACATTCTCCTTCCATGACTCGAAGGAAGTTCTTGGACTGAGCGACTCACATCTGTTGTTCGTATAAATCGGCTTATTTGGATCACCCGCCCACAACAATGAGCGTACGAGTTCTTGCCGATTCCAGATGAACCAGTTGTTCAAAACCTTGATTGCCAGGATGCCTGCGGCAATCATGTTTAAACTCGCCAGGACAGGAAAGCTCTTCTCGAGCGAATCCGTTGCCAACACTTCCATTTTCGTATCATTCAAATTTTTGACAAGCACCCCCAGCTCGTCCGTGGACATCGCATGTCCCTCAGTGACTATAGACCCGTCTTCAGCGACAAAACTAAAACCATCGCATCTCAAGAATCGCAAAAGAGCATATTTGTTATCTCTGACGCATTCAACGAAATCACCATTAACGAATTGTTTGCACAACTGAGTGCTAACCGCCGCGAGATCATCGGTGGCATTTATAGTGGCAGCGACTGAAAGAGTAGTTATTCGCGACGACACGACCTTAGCCAGCAAAGCGCAAACGGCGCGCTGTTCTGCAATCAGATACTTGGGCGAAAAGTGGTGACACGCGACCAAACCCCAAAGTTTCCCATCGCAAATCAACGACATCGTCATAGACGCAGCAACTCCCATGTTGCGCAAATATTGCAGATGAATTGGTGATGGTGCGCGCAAAACGCTGCGACTTAAATCCAGCTTTTCAGATCGGTCACTGACAAGCGGTATGTTCGCAGAATCGACATCGGGAATCATGCGCACCCACATCTGCGTAAATAAATTTCTGGCGATTGCCGGAATATCAGAGGCGGGGAAGTGATGACCATAAAACGAGTAACCGGCAGAGTTAAGTGACTCAGCCACAACTTCACCGTGCCAATCCAAGCCAAATTTGTAGATCATGACGCGGTCGTAACCTGTCACGCCTCGTATGTTCTCAGCTATGTAAGACAAATAAGATTCGAGCGACTCTCGGCGATCGCTCATGAACTTCAACGATGCAATGTCGATTTGCTCTGACGGCAAAGTCTCAAGTTCCACAATGACGCGGTCGTCTTTCTTATGGGCAATGCAGGTTATCCACCGCCGCGATTTACTCTCCCGGATGAGCATCGGGCTGGTTGGTTCGGAACGATCCTTGATCGCGTCAAATACCCTTTTCGAGTCTTGCAGAACATTCTCGATGTTTTTGCCGATCAAATCCGCTGCTGTCCAACCAAACTCGTCGTTGATTGCAGCCTGGCAGATCTCTCCACTCATATCCAGAGCCAGCAGTGAACCAAAGGGCTGGATAGATTCAATAAACTGTATTGGCTCGTTTTCGCAGCTTGCAGGATCTAAGGAAAAATTTTGCACCATGTCGTCTCCGCAGCTTCGCACACTCTAATAAGCGCAATTCTGTGTGGCAAAGAAGCTACGGATCAGCAGCGGCTTGATCTCCACAATGCTCTATGAAATTAGAATATCAAGTTTTCGCAGATGCCAAGCGTCCGGCAGTTTGATCAATTCTGTCAAATAAGTGCAAGAAATTTCTGCCAACTCAGCAAGTTGAACACTGGCTGGCGTTGAGATGGTGCCCTTTGTTGTTACTACACCACAACATTGTTTGTTTCGAAAACTTTGCACTTTCGGAACTTATTACCTCGTGCCTGACAGACACAAAAATCGCGCGCCGTTACCCACGCGAACCAGAAACGCAGATGGTACCGTTCCAGGCGGCAAGAACCGCCACTTTTTGGGGCCCAAGTCACCGGCCCCCAAAGGACAGAGCTGATTTTACGCGCAGTCTTTGAAATATGATGCCATCGAAGTCTGCACTTTGTCGCGCGCCCTGGAAATACGTGACTTAACAGTTCCCTTCTCAGAATTTGTCAGAATCGCAATTTCATCATAAGACAGCCCGTGCATTTCACGCAGTATCATGGCAGTACGGAATTGTTCCGGTAGTTTGTTCAGTGCAATTTCAATTTCCGACATGAGCTCTGCTCTTTGCATAACCTCTTCAGGTAGAGCCGAACTGTCTGCTATATCCCGTGTGGCATTTTCGTCTCCATCGTTAGGATACGGCTCGTCCAGGGAAACCACCTTCAGCCCGGGCTTTTTCCTCAGACTGTCGTAAAAAATGTTTGTCGCGATCTGTCTCAACCACGATTTCAAACTGGCCGTATTGCGAAGCGAACCAATTGAGCGCCACATGCGGATAAGCACTTCTTGCTCGAAGTCTGCCCGGTCACTGCTATCGGGCGCAAGCTGATAGAGATGCGCACGAATAGATGATTGATGCCGCCTGACGAGGATGCCAAATGCTTGCTTATCTCTGCCTTGAGCAAGCAAGACCAGGTCATGATCAGGCAACTGTTCCACACCGTTCGAGACCGGTACCAGGCTAAGTGTGGTCTTTGTACATCTACTATTCAACATATCGCGCCTCCGCGTTTTTCTTTCTTTATCGTAGTCTATTGTGCTACACAAACGGACGGGGATACGACTCGGAAAACCCCTACGAATCCGGTGAATACCCCAGCTGCCGATTCGTGGGAATACAGGCTCTGCTTTCAGCGAACAACCGCCGCAAAAACGGAAGAGAAAGGATCACATTAGTACAAAGAGTTTGTACTTAAAATGGGAAGGAAGCTTGAGCCCGCGCTAAAATGCCAGAAGGTGGAGCGCCATTTACAGTAATGTTATCGACAACAACAACGCCCCGCTGCGAAAGACTTATTCCGATGCGCTGCACGGGTCCACTCAATCCCATTTGGTTTGCATTGAATGAAACGGTGGTTAAGCCGGAACCATTGTTGGAATTTGAGATTGTTCCGGCAGAGATTGGAATAAATCGAGTCGAGAGAAACGAACCGTTAGGTTGGTCGTCAACGACTAAGACTGGAGCAATACCGCTCGTCGAAATCACCTGACTACCAGGCGCACCCAGGGCCCCAAATTGAAACGACACAGTGCTTATTTGTGTATTGGAGATGCCCTGAAACACTGCGCCGGTACTACCAAAGCGTGGATTTGTGGAATTGATCAAACTCGAAAGAACGAGCACAGGACGGTTGCCGGAGCTGGAATTAGTCAAAGAGCTCAGCCCCGCCACTGATGTCGTTGAGCCCCGCACCGGTGAAGAATTGGAAAAGTTCTGAGAGTTCTGCCCTACACTACTTGAGCCAGAGGTGTTGTTGGCAGAACTAAACCCCGCGCTGCTCGTGCCATCGCTATTGTTTATCGAAGAGAAGCCAGCACTGCTCGTGCCACCGCTATTGTTTATCGAAGAGAAACCAGCACTGCTCGTGCCACCGCTATTGTTTATCGAAGAAAAACCAGCACTGCTCGTGCCACCGCTATTGTTTATCGAAGAGAAGCCAGCACTGCTCAAACCACCGGAATTATTGGCAGAGGAAAAACCGGTACTGCTTGAAGTCATATTGGCGTTTCCGTATGGATTCGCACCTTGCGTAGCGGGATTGACACCTCCAGGTAGCGCCAACCCGACAGTGGCAAAACCGAGACCACCCTGTCGAACACCAACCCCACCTTGGGGTGCAGGTCCCGCATTGTTGCCACTCAAACCTGCTATGGAATTTAGATTTGCAGCGTTTACGTTAATGATAGAGGCGCTGAACAATTCTTGCGAGCCGGAAGTAAAAGGCGCGATAACGAACTGAGTTGGATTCGCACCAGGGGCAACACTGCTCCCTCTAATTGCAGTCAAGCCGGAACCAGCTGCAGATGCAGCCAGAGAGCCAACTAAGCATGTGAATGACGTTCCTAACAACAGAACTGATGTACGCATGAGATCCTCCATCTACACTCACCAGATGCGGTGCAGAGCATATAGTTGTCTAACCTGAGAGCGGGAGTGCGGCGAACGACTGCGCGTTTACTCTTCTTCGTATTACCAAACCGTTGACGGAGACTTTATGTTTCGGTTCCGACTTCTGAATTATGTTTTCAAAATGAGAGAGCTGGGCAGAAAGTACAATAAGGCTCATCCGCGGATAAGCCGCCGGCTTTCGGCAAAAGACACCATCGACTCAACTTCTATGCTCGACGATCAGATCAGAGAAAAACCGCTGCCGGGAAGCTCACATCCAACTGGCAAGCTTGCCGCACAATACGAGTTTCTTCAGACCATCGACAGCGGTGGAATGGGCATCATATACAAAGCGCGAAACATCGCAATCGACCAGTTCGTAGCGATAAAAATGATCAAGACAGACTCTTTGGCTGAGCGCCATCTGCAACGCTTCAAGCAAGAAGCATCCGCGCTTGCCAGTTTAAATCACCACAACATCATTAGAGTAAACGATTTCGGCTTCACGGAAGAAACGCAACCGTATATGGTGCTAGAGTTTGTCAACGGCGAAACACTGCCCAGATTTCTTGCCAAAAGAGGAACAGAGACAGATCTGGAAACCGTCAGAAGTATTTTTGTTCAGATCGCCGATGCTATCGGCTACGCCCATGAACGAGGTGTTTTACATAGAGATCTAAAGCCAAGCAACATCATGGTTCAGCTCGGTACTGACGGCTCACCGACAGTGAAAGTTATAGATTTCGGCATCGCGAAATTCTTGACGGCAGAAAGCAACAGCGCCATGACGCAAACTGGCGAATTGTTAGGAAGTCCTGCCTATATGAGCCCCGAACAAATCAGCGGTTCAGCGCAAGATGCCCGCTCCGACATCTACTCGCTCGGCTGCGTGATGTTCGAAACATTAACCGGCGCGCCTCCATACAAGGCCGAAACACCTATGGACATGATTTTCCAGCATCTCAATGCAGAGATACCTGATGTTAAATCAAAAAGCAATCAGAAGGTCCCAGAAAGCCTGGCTTCCATCGTCACAAAGTGCTTGCAGAAAGATGCGCAAGAACGCTTTCGTTCGATGGACGAGCTTCGATTTGCACTATCTGAGGCAACTTTGACTGAGCAGCCAGAGAAGAAAACAGCCGCAAACACGAAGAAATTAGTTGTCTACTCCAGCGCTGCCGTGATGCTTTTACTTTCATGCGCCCTCATATTCGCGATAAATCAGAAGTCTCAACAAGCAGAGCACCTGGAGTACGAAGAACAGAAAAGACACGTGGAGAACACCGTTGCTTCGCGAAACTCAGACGAGTTTGCCAGAGCAAACGACTTCGCCCGCCAGCACATAAGAGCCCATAAAAGTGATAAAGAATTGACCATTTCCGACGCTTGCACAGATGAGGCGCTAATAGAATTCACAGAGGGTGCCGTTGAGACTTACGCTACAAGAACCATCTTTCTCGGGAACTCAGAGATCAAAGGACCTGGGCTTGCCTATTTGATTCGCATTCCGCTGATCAAATTAGAGATGCAACGCAGCAGCATAACAGAACGCGGACTGCTTGAAATTTCCAAGATGAAAACGCTAAAAGCGCTTGTACTGGACGGAATACGTGTGCCGCAATCGGCGTGGCAGCATTTGCAAAATCTGCCCAAACTGACAGAACTGTCCATCAGAGACGTCGATCTCAATGACGAAGGCCTGCGAAATATATGCAAAATATCCACCTTGAAGAGTCTGCAAGTCGAAGGCAATGCAGGCATTACTCCAGACGGCTACGCTCAGCTGCTAAATCTCAAGGACCTTGAGTTACTCGGCATAGGTGAAATGAATTCGTCGGACGACTTAATCAAAGTTCTGCTCAAGTTGCCACAACTGAGAATACTCTACATCAACAAAACCTCGATTACAGACGCGCAACTCAAACGACTGTCCGCATCGAAGCAGCTGCACGAAATTGAGTTGGAAAAGAGTCCCAATATCACAATGACCGGCGTTATGAGCTTGTTGAAAAATCCACAAATGGGTTCAGTCGACCTCCGCTCTGACGAGTGGTTGAAAGATTCCGACCTGACTGCGCTGCTGTCAGTGGATCACCCGTTCCATCTCAGCGTTGAGAAAACGAATATCACTGATAAAGGAATGAAGATTCTCGCGAAAACGAAGTGTTTCTACGCCGACATATCAAGAACTGCTGTGACTGACGCCGGTCTAATGGAACTCTCGAAATCAAAGAATATCAAGATAATTAGATATAGTGTGGATGGTCCGATCACTGCATATGGTTTGAAAAAGCTGCAACAGAAGAGACCGGATATCGAGATCGTTAGGGACATGTCAGGTTCGCATTTGCTCTGAGGGAACAGGCGAAGATTCAGATCTGCTTCTATGCATCCAGTCTTCTATGCATCCAGTCTTCTATGCATCCAGGCGTCTGTACTGCTATGCAACAGCACGCCTGTCTTGACCGCCCAAGCCTTGATCAATCGCAGTGCCCGCCTCCACAACCGGCTTGCTGTTGATAGCGCGCTGTATTGCGGATGCCACATCGCTAACCGCTTGCTGCATTGAGGTTGCCTTCGAGTTCGCCCAAAAGAAGATGTCGAGTGATGAGCCGACGGTGGTCTGGTAGATGAGCGGCGCAGGGTCTTTCTGAACGGATTCAGATTTATGCAGAACATCCAAAATCAGCTTTCGCAATTCATCCACTGACTTGCCTTGCGGAACGGCGACGGTCATCTTTACACGCCTTACGGAGTAACCGGTGAGTACGACAATAGGACTGGAAAGCATGGAGCCATTGGGCACCACGACCAGCTCGCCGTCTATAGTTTTGATTCTCGTCGATCGTATATCGATGTCTTCGACGGTGCCTTCAAATCCATTCGTGCGAATTTCATCGCCGATTCGAAACGGTTTCTGCCACAACAATAGAATTCCAGCAAAGAAATTCTCCAGAATGTCTTTAAACGCAAAGCCGACCGCAACCGAGGTTATACCGAGCCCGGCCACCAGGTTTCCCGGGCTGAAGCTCGGAAATACTATCGTCGCCGCAACCAAGATGCCGAGCAGATTGACGAAGAAAATTACAATGGTGCCCAATGCGTGGCTCAAAGTCTCGTCCAGTCGTGTGCGGCTACAGAGATTCACCACGACTTTCTTTGCCAGACGAGCACCAAACACGAACAACATCAAAGTTGCCAGTGCCACCAGAATGTTTGGTAATTTTGCAAAGAATCCGTCGGTCATGTACAAGACGCTTTTCCATGCCAGTGATATTGCCCGTTCCAATTGGTCTCCTTTGTTGACTCATGGACCGCACGCGTCCCGCGTGCTTCCTTGCAGACCCATCCTCTTGCCTAGGTGCCGGCGAGACTCGGCCCCTACAGGCATGCGGAGAGTCGAGATAGAATCTCGCCCTCCGCAATGAAGAGAGTTTTTCGTGCTGTTTTGTTCCCGATCAACAAAGATGATGAAGAAGCTTAGAGCGCCGCCATTTTGGTTTTAGGCTCTCGATTCCATACACGAAGCTTCTTGCACATCGTCAAGAAATTACTCGCGTCACTGGCATCGCGCACCTGCATTACACCCTCATCTTTAGCAGTGGCTACGCCATTTTTCTCGAGCAACGGAGCAGCTTCAGTATTGAAAGCAATAAACTTCAGATGAGCATAAGCATCAGACACGAAATCTCTCGCGTTCGCGTCGGAAGCCAATTTTCGGGCTCCATCGCTCGAAGTCAAAACAGCAACGGAGTCGAATAAAACAGACGGAGTTCCATTCAGCCTGCCGTCAGCTTTTATGTGAGTACCGTCGCTTGCATCAACACCAGATATGGTTGGAGCAACAATCGCAACATCCGCGCCAATATTCTTAGCTGCATTTCGCAGAGCATTGACCAACTTCGCGTCAACACCGTCTGTAACCAGCACACCAAGTTTTCTTCCTTTGAAACTGGATGGTCCATTTTTGATGATGCTAAGCTCAGGCGATTCCGGCAGGTCAGTTTTTGCAGGATGCGCGGTGGCTGCAGCTGGCGGCAAGCTCTTCATGCCAAGCCCGGCAGCAACACGCTGCGCTAGCACTTTGTCGATATTCTCCAGGTGCCCTACCATTCGCGAGCGAATTTCGGGCTTCTCGACTTTCGATAATTCGAACGTCAACGCATCGCTGATGTGTGTCTGCTCACTTGGAGTTTGGCTAATGTAAAACTGTCTGGCCTGGCTGTAATGATCGGCAAACGATTCTGGACGCACACGCAACTTCTGCCCGCTTACCTCTTCAGGGTAAGACTTGAAACCAATTGTTGGATTCTCACGCGGTCCGCCCCACGAGTTTGGCTCGTAGTTGACCCGTCCTTTCGGATTGTTCATCGCCATGTGTCCATCCTGCTGGAAATTCATGACAGGACAGCGCGGAGCATTGATGGGCAAATGGGTGAAATTCGTTGAACCAAGACGCGACAATTGCGTGTCGAGATAGGAAAAATTTCTCAACTGCAGAAGCGGGTCGTTGGTGAAATCGATACCAGGGATGATGTTGTTCGTACAGAATGCGACCTGCTCTGTCTCCTCAAAAAAGTTATCAACTGTTTTGTTCAAAACGAGCCTGCCAACGCGCTGGACGGGTACCAGTTCTTCCGGAATAATTTTGGTCGGATCGAGCACATTGAAATCAAATTTCTTGGCAAAATCTTCATCAAAGAGCTGCATTCCCAATTCCCACTCTGGATATTGCCCTGCCTGAATTGAATTCCAGAGGTCATGGCGATGGAAATCGGGATCAGCACCGTTGATCTTCACAGCCTCATTCCAGACTACAGATTGAAGACCTTGTTTTGGTTTCCAGTGAAACTTGACGAAGGTGCTTTTGCCCTGCTCGTTGACGAGCCTGTACGTGTGCACGCCAAATCCTTCCATGAATCGGAATGATCGCGGAATGGCGCGGTCAGACATAATCCACATAATCATGTGCATAGATTCAGGTGACAACGAAATAAAGTCCCAAAAATTGTCATGCGCACTCTGAGCCTGCGGAAACCCAGTATTTGGTTCTTGCTTAACCGCATGAACCAGGTCTGGAAATTTCAGACCGTCTTGTATGAAGAAGACCGGAATGTTGTTACCGACTAAGTCCCAGTTTCCTTGTTTCGTGTAAAACTTGACCGCAAAACCTCTGACGTCGCGAGCCAGATCCATCGAACCTTTATTTCCGGCAACCGTGGAAAAGCGCACGAATACGGGTGTCCGCTCACCCGCGCGTTGGAAGACATCGGCCTTTGTGACATCAGACAAAGATTTATACGGCTCGAAATATCCATGCATGCCAAAACCTCTTGCGTGCACGACACGCTCAGGAATCCTCTCGTGATCGAAATGAAAAATCTTTTCTCGACCGACGAAATCTTCCAACAGCGTCGGACCATGCGCTCCTGCTTTCAAAGAATTCTGATCATCGGAAATCGGCACACCCTGTTGCGTAGTCATAGTAGGGATGCTACCGCCACTAACCTGATGTGTTTCATCTGATGTGCCACGCAGCGTTTTTGGATCGCCTGAAGCCTGCGTACCCTTGTCATCATACGAGACGCCCGGTGAAGAGGCTGGGTCAGACTTGGCGTAACAAAGCACGCCAGCACTGAGGTTCAATGTAGTTGCTGTGAGCAATGTTGCAATCGCGATGCGAGAACGGTTATGGAATACAGGGATCATTTTTACTTCCTTGTTAACTGAGCAGTGGATTCCGAATCGAATTGACGCACGCATACTCGAACTGGAGCTCAATAGTGTAGCCTATTATCCTACAACAGACAGCCCCAAAATGTCGACTTTAATACAACGACAACTCAACAAGAGCACGTCGATGTGCTCAGTATTTAAACAGACGAATCGTCCTCAACGTTGTCGGGTCGCAACACGACATCTGGATTATCGGCTTCACCGTCACCACTCAGAAGATCAACATGCAGAGGTTGTGTCTCAGGCAAGAGACCCTCGTCATCATCTTCATCCTCTTCGTTGCACTCATCGGCGATTCCGTCACTCCATTTCTCGTCAACCTTATTACTGACGTAAGGCATCTCGAGGTTTCCAAGCCGCGCTTCTTCGTCAGTAAAGTACGTATGCCCAACATTCTCCGGCGTTTCGCTCTTAAAGCTAACATCAGGCTCTTCTCGGTTAGTCTCAACAGTCTGAGCGCTGTCAATTTGGGTGATTGCCTGTTGTAGTGGAATGCCGCTCACATCAAGGGCTTTTCCTTTCGTTTGATTGTGTTTCATACTGAGAATTCCTTGTTCTAAACAGACTACTTCTTGCCTTTCGAAGCTGGCTTCTTCGCAGATTTGTTATTAGCACGACCGGCTGCTTTGGATTTTCCGGCGGCTTTAGTTTTTCCGGCAGCTTTAGATTTTCCGGTTGCTTTAGATTTTCCGGCGGACTTGCCCTTCGACGAAGCCTTCGACTTCGAGGAAGCAGCCTTTCCTTTGCCGCCTTTGCTCGATGCCGCTGCTTTTGCCTTGGCTCCACTTCTGGCTTTAGCACCCGTTTTTTTGGCGGAAGACCTGGCGCTGGTTTTCTTGCCGCGAGCTGAAGCAGCCTTTGCTTTCCCGCGGGTTGAAGATCCGCCCCTTGCTTTGTTTTTTACTGCCGACTTCGACTTGGATTTAGACCGCTTACTCATCGACGCAACTTCTTCCTCGATTTCCATCCTTCTCTCGAGTGCGATCTGGCCAATTTCTTCAAAATCGATTTCTGTCTCAGCCGCTTTTAGCTTCTCGAACATATCCTTCTCTTCGCGCTTTACTTGCTCTCGACAGAGCTTATGCAGAACTGCCATCTTGCCGTCGAAGTAATCGTCGGATGGCTTCATAGTCTCGAGTACATCGAGGATCATAGATGCTACATAGTTGGAAGCTTCGGCTTCAAACACTAGCTCCTGAGCTTCTTCCTTTTCGTCTTCCTTTGCTGTCTCAGGAAGCAATGGGTAATAAAGCTCTTCGACAAGTTGCGTGTGAACTTTCAATCCGGACTTGATCTGATCGAACAATTCCTGTTTCTCGTCATCCTCTTCAGACTGGCAATATTGGAAGAACAGCTCAGCGGCACGACTGTTACTCTCGTGTACCAGCTGGATTAGATCAACCTTCATAGGAGAAACTTGATCGCTATTCTCGTCGCCTTCTTCATCATCGTCGTCGTCGTCGAAATCGATTTCTTTCATCGCCTGCGGTTGCTTGTTATTGGTGGGTTTCTTTTGATTCACTTTGCTGACTGTGTATGTCATATCGATTACTCCGTTATTTTTCTAATGCAGTCGGGACGACTGCGCTCCATGCAGTCGGGACGACTGCGCTCCATGCAGTCGGGACGACTGCGCTCCATGCAGTCGGGACGACTGCGCTCCATGCAGTCGGGACGACTGCGTTCCATGGCAGTCGGGACGACTGCGTTCCATGGCAGTCGGGACGACTGCGTTCCATGGCAGTCGGGACGACTGCGCTCCATGGTTATGCTGACTTTCGGTCGCGCTGGTCTCGGTTGCCGATAACGGGGAAGGTCTCTTCGGGCAGCGGTTTGGCGCTCAGCGCGGCTTTGCGCTCTAGGAATTTTTGAGCCAGTTCATTCAAGTCGGCATCAGCATTTTTCAGCTTTTCAAAAATCTCTTCTTCTTCCTCTTCTACGTGATGCTTCACCAGTTCACACAGAACCGTTACTTTTGCATCGTAGTGATCGTCCGAAGGCTTCATACTGCCCAATTCAGCAAGCAGGAACTTGACGACGTGATGTTCCGTATCAGCCTCGTCCATCATTGACTCTGACTCTTTCTCACCGTCGCGCACTTCCGGGTAAACGATCTCTTCCTCCAACTTCGCGTGCAGACCAAGTTCATGCGAAATCTGGTCAACAATTGCCTTCTTCTCACTTTCATCTTCAGATTTGGCGAACTGGAAAAATAACTCGTCAACCTTCATGTGGTCTCGATGCAGCAGTTGCAGAATATCTTCAGATACCGGCATTTCTGGCTTACGTGCGTCTTGCTCTGTCTGATTCATTGAAATCACTCCTGTTCTTATAAATAGATTTTGTTTCGACGAAGACAGATCCGTGTCGTCATTGGTTCCTTGAAATCGGAAACAAAGACAAACGTTTTAGAATTTCTTTAGAGGGTCTCAAAAGAGAAACTGAGTGACACCGTATACAGAGTCACTCAGTTCTAAGTTCTGCGAACGCTTATACCGGCTAAGTCCTAGGCTTTAGCAGCAAGCTGGGAGAGACGACTTTCAAGATAGTTCTCTAACTCAACCAGCGCATCGCTGAATCCCTGGATTCCTTCGGCGAGTTTTTCATTAGCCATTTTGTTTTCGGCATGCATCTTGTCGAAAACGTCTTTATTCATTTCAATGCGCTGAATCGTCGACTTCTTCGAGCTTTCAGGGTCAAGCTTACGCTCTAATTTCGCGTCACTTGAATCCAACTCGCCCAGGAGCTTCGGCGAAATCGTCAGCAAATCACAGCCTGCCAGCTCGATAATTTCATCAATGTTCCTGAAGCTTGCACCCATGACCACAGTCTTATAGTCGAACTTTTTGTAGTAGTGATAAATCTCAGTGACTGATTTGACACCCGGATCCTCTGCACCTTTATAGTCTTTGCCTGTATCTTTTTTGTACCAGTCAAGAATTCGACCGACAAACGGCGAGATCAACGTGACTTTAGCTTCCGCACATGCTACAGCCTGATGAATTCCAAACAGCAGAGTCATATTGCAATGAATTCCTTCTTGCTCCAGCTTTTCAGCGGCTCTGATTCCTTCCCATGTAGAAGCGATTTTTATCAAAATACGCTCGCGTGAGATTCCCGACCCTTCGTACATCTGAATAATTTCGCGAGCCTGAGCAATAGTGGCTTCCGTATCATATGAGAGCCTGGCGTCGACTTCGGTCGAAACGCGGCCCTTGATGATCGTGAGAATCTTTCGACCAAAAGCCACCGCCAGATGCTTAAACGCATAATTTGCAGTGTCCTTCGTAGAACCTTTCGGACCAACTTCTTTCTTTGCTTGCTGCAGAACTTCATCAACTAGCGCAGAATATCCAGGCATTTTAGAAGCAGCCAAAATCAGCGACGGATTGGTTGTGCTGTCTTGCGGCTTGAATTTTGTCATCGAATCGAAATCACCAGTGTCTGCAACGACAACGGTCATCTCTCGAAGTTGCTCCAGCAATGTGCTCATGACTGCTCCTTATTTATGCTCGATTGAGCCACTAAGTATACGAACTTATGCGAATCTCTGTCCATCTTATACCTGCCTGCGCTCTGATGCGCGGCTGAGTCGCCGATAGAGCCGCCATACATGTCATGAACTAATCATGACACGAGCTAGCGAAGCACTACTCGCTACGATGCTGTATCGGCATATTTCTTCATTCGAAGCTTATCCTCAGCGTGCCATGGTGGACGAGCTGTTCGACCAGCTGATTTGGCTACAGCATAGTTGAGCATCTGCATGCGAACTAAAGCAACAAGTTTCCGCTCAAATGGTTCTGCAGCACGTTGTCTTCGCGCATCAGCCTTTGCTTTATAAATATCGTCGTTCGATCGCACACTTCGATAGTCTGTCATGAGGCGAGTTTTTGCCTCCATTTTTCCAAGAGACCGTACTTAGCGAGAATCCTTTCCAACTTCTGAGTATCGGGTGTAGTTGCCTCAAGAGCTGCTGCAATATGCGCCCAATCTTTGGCTCTACCGGCTTCGGCTTTAACAGCAAGCGCGTACTCATACGCGAATATGCGGGCATCCACATTCTCAATGATGATGTTTACAGCGTTTTCCAGAGCCTCTTCAACGAGAGGTTGATTCGCGGGCACAAGAAACTGCACATCCACGCCCCGGATGTTTATGTACAGGTCTCTTGCTTTGCATCCAAGCTCTTCCAAGCGTCTATAGATTGGACCCAAATCAACGAGAATACTTTGATTGGGAATATAGCAGAACATGTCTAAATCATCGGTTATTACCGGTTGCGCATAGTACATGATTGCCACTGAACCACCAATAGTCGCTTTCTCAATTATTCCTTCACGCTCCAACTGATTAATCAGCTCAAGAGTCGGACCGAGAATTGGGGGAATCTCTTCAAACAAGTCTTGCTCTCTCCTTTTGGGTCTGCCTCCTTTCGCTCCATTCAAACGACTAGCCGCAGCCTTAGCAGCTGATTTAGTTTCTCCCCCGAGTTTACCGAGCAATTTGGCAGCTTGCGTCGCTCTCTTCATATATCTCTCAGAACAGTTCACCTGTGGCTATTATAACCCAAGCGGTAGCTTCAGATCTTCGCCAAAATCGAACGCCAGATACCTGGTCTAGATCCCGCCTGGGCGCCGAACCACAAAATGACACTACATTCAGTGCTCAACTCGAAGAAAGATAACGGTTGAGTGACCGATATCCCGATACTCTACAGATCAGTTTTATTCAACATGCGGCCCGAAGTCAACCCGGCAATAGATATCTGACCGGTGTCGTGAAGAAGTTGAACCTGAGCGATATTGTAATCAATAATCGCTTGCGCCTTAGAAACACGTGCCTGCGTGTAGTCACGCTGCGCAGTGATGATATCGAGATTCAAGCCCAAGCCGCTTGTCTTGCGCAGCTCAGCCAAACGAAGTTCTTCTGCAGAAGAGATAACCTCGTTGGTCGCTTCAGAAATATTCCGCTCTTTGTCCAGAATCTTCAAATAAGAATTCCGCACCTGACTGCACACCGTTTGCAATTCTTTCTGTGACTGAAGAGCAGCCTGACGAGCTTCCCACTTGGCTCTGACAACTTCCATGGCATCAGTTGTAGCCAGACCCTTCAGACGCCAATTCGCATTTACCGAGAACACGCCCAGTGCGTTCACATTAGAAGGTGGACCGATTCCGTAAGCCTGTCCACTGAGAGAAACGGTCGGTTGCAGCCCCGACGTCGAGACAATAATTGCTTTTTTCGCCGCCAGGCGAAGTTGCTCATACTGCTTCAACTCAGGGCGGTGATCGATCGCCATCTGCAGCACCTGACCAACACTCAAGTGCGGATCAATCAAACGTACTTTCTGCACAACAGTGGTGGCAGGTTTCAAATCATTGCCCAGGTCGATGTTTAGAGTGTTGGACAGGGCAATGGCAGCTGACCGCCGCTCAATTTGCTGATCGACGAGAGCCTGTTTGTCGCGAGACAACTGAGTCTTCGATTGTAAGACTTCGAGATTGGTAGCAAGACCAGAGTGAAACCGAGCTTGATTGCGTCTCAACTGCTCTTCGGATGTTCTAACTGCATCGATGCGAATTTGCAGTACAGTCTCAGCCAGCACCAGGTTGTAGTAATTTTGCGCAATCGTAAGCAGCGTATCGCTGAGAGTGGCGCGCTCACCTTGTGTTCTTGCCCGGTAGGTATTGCGAGCCTGCAGAGCACCGAAAAGAACACTACCGCCGCGGTAGGCATAAAACTCACCACCGGCGTGCATGATTTCAAACGGTCGATTTACTGTAACAGTACTGTCTCGTCCACTGCTGGAAATATTGCTGGCTGCGGTTCCTAATGCTGTATTGCTCAAAGCACCGGATGAAGATGCAAAAAAGTTAAACGGTAATCCAACATGCCCTCTGGCGAAGTATTCGCTAAACCCAGCGGTTGCGTCAGGCAAAAACTTACCCAGCGCAGAGTAATACGAAAATTTGCTTTGCTTCGTTTGAGTCAGACTGATAGCAAGGTCAAGATTCCGCTCCAGTCCAATATCTAAAGCTTCCCTGAGCGTGATCGGTCTGGACGCGTCAGCATCCAGACTGAACGGATTCAGATACTCGTTGACGGAAATGAGAGATTCCAGACGAGGGGCGCTGATGGCGATATCGTCACCAGATGCAGTACCATCACCAGTCGTCGATGCCGGTGTAGGAAGTCCTCCGTTTGGCGCGCCCATAGCAGCAGCCGTGTCAGCCCTCGATGCGCCTGTAGCAGCTGGCGCGGGCGGCTGGTATTTTTTTGTTTTCTTCAAACCAGCGCGATGCTCGTTGAAATCAGATTCAACACTTGCAGCCGCCGGTTTTCTCAAGACAGCAGACGGATCGGCAGAGCTTACAGGCGAGGCCGGCTGAGGCGGTCTGAGCTGCACACTATCTTCAGCATAGACAGGCACGTTTCCAAGAAGCGATAGACTGGTCGCTCCGAAGACCAAAACACGCAGCAGCTGAGGATTCCTAACCATGACACAATCATACCAACCGGTATGATTAAGTTCAATGATTTTGCAGTCTTTAGTTAACATTATCCGAGTTGTTTCCTGAAACGGCTGGCGCTAAACGAGAGCAAGACGGTGGCAAATAACAGCAAAATGGCCAGGTCCTTCCAGATCACATCTAAACCAACACCCTTCATGAGAATGTTGCGAACGCACTGAATGTAATACCGCAAGGGGTTAAGGTAAGTGAGCAACCTGAAAAAATCAGGCATACTTTCAATTGGTGAAAGCGCCCCGCTTAACTGAATGAGCGGCAGATTAAAGAAGAAGGAAGTGAGAATAGCCTGGCGTTGATTTTTTGAAATAGTGGCAAGAATAATGCCAATCGAAATGACAACAAAAATATAAATGTTCGAGGCGAACATATAAATGAAAAAATCACCTCTAAACGGCACCTGAAAAACAAGGCGCCCCAGACTGACAGCAATAAGCACAGAGCCATTCAACATCACGAGCAGCGGCACGATCTTGGCGACGAGAATTTCCCAGGACTCTGCAGGCGTCATGAGCAATTGCTCCAGAGTTCCGGAATCCTTTTCTTTGACGAGCGTCACCGAAGATACGAGCGTGCCGGTCAAAGTCAGCACCAGCCCAAGCACACCGGGAATGAAAAACCAGGAAGAGACCAGCCCCGGATTGTACACATAAGTGACATCCGCTTTAACTGGCGGCTCTTTGCCCGGTCGCAACAAATTAGAGAACATGAGCAACATCTGGGTGGAATAGCCCTGTGCGATGCCGGCGGTGTTCGCATCAACCGCATCGAGAATCACTTGCAGACCAGCCGGGCGCGACTGGCTGATGCGCCGGTCGAAGTCGGGCGGAATTACCAATCCCGCATCAAGCTTACCTCGCTCGATCGCTCTGGTGAGCGCACGCAAATCGTCTGCAACTGGCTCGATTTTGAAGACACGATTTTCTACCATGGCAGAAATCAGCTCTCTGCTTTTGTACGTCTTCGCTTCATCGACGACACCCATACGCAAATACTGAACGTCTGGATTAAGAGCGGCACCGTAAAGACAGATTTGCACAATGGGAGGAAACATCAACAAAAACAGCTGCTGCTGGTCTCGAAGAATTTGTTTGGTTTCCTTGACGATGAGCGCACACAAGCGCTCACCGAAAATCATGCTCACCAATCGTCTCGAAAGTTTCATACGTTCAACTGCATCTTGCTGAGGTTCTTACGAGCGATGTTAAAAAAGAAGATTGCACCAACAGCCAGAAATACCGGTAAATACCAGTCGTAGACCCAGCCTGCGCCGCGCACGAATGTGTCGCGAGATAGTTGCACAAACCATCGCGCCGGAACAAAAACGGTGACATAAGAAAGCGGATAGACAATGTTTCTGACGGGATAGAGATAACCAGAAAGCAAGAGGGCGGTCGTAAATCCACCGGTCGCCACTGCTTGCACCGCTGCGCTCTGAGTATTTGTCCTCGTGCCAATCATCGTGCCGAAAGAAACTGCGCTGAGAATGAAAAGAAGCGCTCCGACAATGTAAGGCGTTGGATCGCCGACAATGCTAATACCGAAACAAAACATGGAAACGATGATAAGAAAGAGAGCTTCCAGCACACCAACAACCATGTATGCCAGAATTTTGCCACCGACGAACTCGAGCGCTGTGATGCTCGATGCATAAACTTGCAAGATGGTACCCGACTCCTTTTCACGCACCATAGCCAGTGCGGCAAGCAGCGATGGATAAATCCACAGGCACACGGCGAGGGCGCCGGGCACTACATAAAGACTCTCTTTCCGCCCGGGATTGAACCACAATCGAATATCCGAATCGAAAACCGGATTACTGTCGTCGACCAGCCGATTGTCAGTCATGAATCGATTGGTAGTAGCCAGGATGCTGTTCTTAATAACGCGAGCGTTATTTACATCGGTAGCATCTACCAGAACTTGAAAATGTGCCTGTCGACCACTTGTAAGAGTTCGAGAAAACTCCGGCGGAATGATCAGCGCCGCTTTGGCGCGACCTTTATCCAGAGCATCTTCGAGAGGATGGTCGCCGTGCCAGGCATGTGCAGCAAACTGAGCGTTGTTGTAAATTCTATCGATTAAATCGGCACTCAGGGTTCCTCTATCGAAATTTTGAACGACGAGAGGAATATCTTTAATTTCCAGACGCACGCCGTAACCAAACAGCAACAGGCTGAGCAAGGGAAGAAAAAATGCCAGCGCAACGGTCAGCTTGTCACGCCCGAACTGTCTCAATTCCTTTCTGCACTGCGCGAGAAGTTTTTTCATTTCCCCTCTCTTTCGCTCGCACGCTGCACAATGCCGATAAAGGCATCTTCAAGGGAATAACCAATGTCGCGATACCGAACCACACTGATACCAGCACTTTGAAGCCGGCTGAGAATAACCGGCAACTCCTTCTCAGGCTCATCAAGCGCCACATGAAGCGCATCTGCAAAAATAGCGACTTTCCAGGCTTCGACTCTCTCGCGAATCACACGCGCCGCTTCTTGAGTATTGTCGACCGTGATCTCGACCAACTTTCCGGGCTGCTCTTTTTTGATTTCAGTCGGAGAACCCTGCGCCACGATTTCGCCAGCCACCATGAACGCGAGATTTTGACAATGCTCCGCTTCCTCGAGAAAGTGAGTGGTGACAAGCACAGCAGTGCCATTGCGAGCAAACTGACGTATATAGCGCCACAGTTGACGTCGCGCCAAAGGGTCGACGCCCGAAGTCGGTTCATCCAAAAACAAAATCTCAGGCTGGTGCATTACCGAAGCGGCAAACGAAAGACGCTGCTTCCAGCCGCCAGGCAAAGACTTTGTGAGCATCTTCTCCTGCCCTTTCAGCCCACAGCTTTCGAGGGCCCAATCGATTTTTTCGCGCCACTGATTATGCGGAACCTCATAGACACCACAGTAGAAATCCAGGTTCTCTTTAACGCTCAAGTCATCGTAAAGTGTGAATTTCTGACTCATATAGCCAATGCGTTTTCGCAGAGCAGAACTGCGCAAATCACTCTTAGCTCCAGCAAGAACCATCTCGCCATGACTTGGTGTTAGCAGCCCGCACAACATTTTAATCGTCGTGGTTTTACCGGCACCATTTGCGCCCAGCAAGCCAAATATTTCACCGTAACCCACCTTCAAGCTAACTGACTTGACTGCCTGGAAGTCGCCAAATCGGATACCGATTTTCTCTGCGCCAATAGCCACTTTGCCTTTTGCCGCCCCGGAATCTGACCGCTGCCCGAACTTATAAACTGCATCTTTTTGTTGACCCTGCGGAGACGAACGCAACGTGCTAACAAAAACATTTTCAAGGCTGGGCTCCGATACATTTATCTGAACATCAGTATCGCCTTGCTGCCGCGCAAGCTCAGAAATAAAATCTTTTCCGCTATCGACGTCTGGAGTCAAAATATCCAGTCTGTCTCCAAATTCCTGCACGTCGGAAACGACAGCAGCTTTATCTGGAGCGTTGGTCAAAGCGGACTCAATTTTGCCTAGCTCTTTGGAATGAACCTCCAGACGATGCATTCCAAGATTGGCAATCAAGTCGCGCGGAGTTCCCAGTTGTTTGATCAGTCCGTCATTTATCAGGGCAACGCGATTACATCTTTCGGCTTCATCAAGATACGGAGTGGCAACTGCTGTAGTTACACCTTCTGCAGCCACCTCGGCGAGCACATCCCAAAACTCGCGCCTGGAAACAGGGTCGACACCTGTAGTCGGTTCATCCAGAAGCAAAATCTCCGGAGCCGAAACGAGCGCGCAGCATAGTGCCAATTTCTGCTTCATTCCGCCGGAAAGTTGCCCCGCCATACGAGAACGGAATTTATACAAATCCATCAAGCGCAAGTATCGATTGCTGCGCTCTTTGAACTGCGCATCAGAAACTTCACGAACACCGGCGCTGTAAACCAAATTCTCTTCGATGCTCAAATCAAGATGCAGGGAAAACTGCTGCGTCAAATAACCAATCTTTTTACGAGCCAGACGAGGTGTTTGACCGAGAATATTGATATCGCCTGAGGTGGCGTCCATGACTCCGCCCAGCACATGAAAAGTGCTGGTTTTACCGGCGCCGTCTGGTCCAATCAAACCAAAAATTTCACCGCGGTCGATTGAAAAGGAAATACCCTTAACGGCTTCAAAATCGCCGTAATTTTTTGTAAGGTTTTTGACTTCAATGACTAACGAAGTTGATTTATTTTCTGCAGGTATAACCGCACTGGTCAACTGTTTTTTGCTCCCGAAGACGGACTGATGTCGATGTCTGCGTCAGCAGGCATACCTGGTTTGGCAAAGTTATCGGGATTATCAATCAAAATCTTGATTCCAAAAACTTGCTTGACTCGGTCTTCTTTGAAATAAATATTCTCAGGAGTGAAACTAGCGGTAGGATCGATTTCGATGACCTTGCCGTGAACCTCCTTCTTAGGCTCCGAATCGTAGTAGATCAACGCCGCTTGATTGACTCGCACTTTCGGAGCTTGATTATCAGGCACGTAAGCGCGCATGAAAATCGTGTCGAGATTGATCAATGAAATAACAGTTTGCCCAGCAGCGACGACCGCTCCCGGTTCAACCGTACGTGCTGTAACGATGCCCCTGATCGGGCTCCGTATCGTCAAATAATCGATGTTCGACTGAATCTCATCAATCGATGCCTTCGCGTTATGCAACTCGAGTTTTGCTCTCGCAACTGCAGCCTCATTCTGCGCAACAGTCTTGACGTTTGATTGCTGCTGACTGAATCTGATCGGCGGATTCAGCGCATTACTTTTCGCCTGGGTAAAAGCAGCCTGGGCGGCGGCGATCTGTTTTGCGGCCGATGCTACCGCTGCTTTGCGTGCGTTCAGGGTAGCGCCTGCAGACTTGAACGTGCTGTGCGCCTGGTCAGCTTCGTCTTGAGTGACGGCACCTTGCACCACCAACTCGTCATATCTTTTGATTCTGATTTTCGCCAGCTCATACTCAGCCTTTGCCTGGGCTTCCTGCGCCTCAGCCTGAGCGTATTCCGCTTGCTGAGCAGCTACATTCGCCTGCGCTTGCTGAATACGTCCCTGCGCATCAACTTTCGCCTGACTGACATTCAATTTAGCCTGCTCAACTTGCTCTTGCGATGCCGCAAGCTGAGCTTCTGCTTCTTTGATGGATTCCTCAGCTTGCGCGTATCTTGCTTTTGCACCACGCAGCTGAGCTTGTATGTCTTCATCACTGAACTTGACTAAAAGCTGCCCGCGCTCAACTAATTCGCCTTCTCGACTCGAAATCGACTCCACACGCCCGGCGATTTTTGCTCCGACATTGGTTTCATAACCCTCGAGCCTGCCGCTTACACGCAGCCATCCAGGCTTTCCTTCCGGCTTGTTTCGCAATAAGAAGAATGTTACGACTCCAGCGATAACAAGCAATATGACAACGATACGTGCGATCTTCTTAATGTTCTTCGGACCATGCCCATTGCCGTTGCCGTTTCCAGATGGCGGAGAGCCGCCTCTCTGACTCGACAATTGAGAGGTCGGCGCTACTGAGTTGCCGCCGCCGCCCTGCCCTGCCGAAACTGATTCATTGGTGCTGTCCATGCAAATTTCCTGAAGTTGAGGTATTATCTTACCATACCGATCGGTATGACACGAGTCTCATGAAGAAAACAAACTCTGCTCGCGAAAAAGCTTCACCAAAATCTCGACGCGAAATAAAAAAATTCTGGACCGAAGAAGGCGAACTAGAGCTTTCAGAGGTTTCGCGCAAGAAGCGTTCTCAAATTGTTGAGGCAGCGCTCGAAACGTTCCTTGAGCTGGGATACGAAGGCGCCAGTATGAACCTGGTAGCAGAGCGCGCCGGTGTGATTAAGCAAACTATCTATAGTCACTTTCAAGATAAGCAATCACTTTTTAAGGAAGTAATCGCATCGCTTACGGTCGATTATGTCCAGAACGCCTTGAAAAAACCGGAGCTATCAAATCAGCCACTACCGGCAGTGCTGAGAAAAATCGCAGAGACAATTATGGCAAGGCATGAGGACCCACAGCATATCAGGTTCGTGCGCACCATGATTGGAGAAGCTGAACGATTTCCCGAGCTAGCCAAGCTTTTCACAGACGCCACGGTGCGACCGGTTCTAGCGCTCATCGTTTCACGGATCGATAACCAAAAAGATTACAAGTTCGAAGATCCGGAAGCCTTTGCTCGAGTATTCATCGGCACGATAGTAAATCACTGTTTGCAGCAGCATATCCTGCATGGTCGAGATTTGCTGCCGTTCAAGGCGTGCCGGATGGTCGACGAGCTTGTCGCCATAGTCGAACTGCACCGGCAGCGGTGACGCGAGTGAAGACGCGGTTCAGAATCATTTTTGGCGCATCAATTGCACTTGTACTAATTCTGTCACTCGCTTTTAAACTGTATGCATCGAGCACGGCATCGCAGCTTTCTGGGGTTGTCGCCCTTGTTTCCAAAGGACGTGCAATTGAACCATTTCTAGAAACCCCCGGTACATCGTTTGTCGAAGCCCATTTTTACCTTCCGGAGGGACTCGCTGATGATGTAATTTTCGGCATCGATCAAGAACTAATCGAAGGCGTAGACAAACCGCTCTATATCAAAGGTGGCGATTGGATGGGCTTAGTAGGCTTGCAGCGTAACGGCGCCGTTTGGATAGCAGGGGGAACCGATGAAACTATGCAAGGTAAACCAAGTCGCGATCGAGCCTGGAAAATACAAAATCTTGGTCAGCCTCTGGAACCAAAGACATGGTACCGAATGCGATGCGAATCAGATTTTGGCAAGCGAACATTCAAAAGGCTGAAAATCGATGGACCAGGTTTACATAAAACCCTGATGCTCAATGACCTTAGGTTAGATTATCCAAACTACATGCCCTTCGACGCCAGGTCCATGTCTTATTATGTTTTCGCCATGAGAGGTCGAAGCATGATGAAGACCCGCGGCACCCCTCTTGTCTACTTTGATGACGTGACAGGCGGCATCGAGCGAAACGGCAAAGACACAGTAGTCTTTCAAAGCGGTTTCGAAGATCAATCAATTGTTGAAAAACAGCCAATCAGCTTACCTGTCATTAAGCTTTCAAACTATCGACAGAAACACTTTTATTTGGAGCGCGAAGAATCACAGTTCAGGACCGAGAAAGCCCCATTTGCTTTATCCGGGCAATTCGTCGGCGTGGCAGACGTAGATTTACACTGAGCGATGACGCTCCACCAATCGCCTGCTTGTGCTGCTCATGCTGTATCATCCTATGAAGTCTGAGCGGTAATGCACAGACTTCCGTCAAATAAAGAGCGGAGAGATCCTTGGGAATCGACATCTTAGTCGGAATATTCGCCATAACGGCAGTCGTCTTTTCCTCAGTCGGCGGACTGCTTGGAATCCGCAAATGGCTGCAATCTGCGGATCTTAAACACCACCACGACGTCACCGACCCTCTCTCTCAAACTGTGGGCATGATGTTCGCAGTGCTGCTCGGATTCATGATCAGCAACGCCATGGGACGCTTCGAGCTAGCGCGGTCTACAGTGCAGCAAGAAGCAGCCTCACTTGCTGACGTGTTCAATTTTGCAGAAGGTCTTCAGAAAGCTGACAGAAAAGAGATTCGCAGACTTTGCATTCGCTATGCCGACCAACTCACGACTATTGAGTGGCCGTTGCTCAGCAATCATACAGTCAGCGTTCCAACCATCAGAACTTATCGATCAATCTGGGAACAGTGCACAGGTTACAAACCGAAAAACCAGATGGAAAGCAACGCCCATCAAGCCATGTTAGCTGCGTTAGTAAAGATGAGCGATGCGCGTCGCCTCCGAATCGAGGCACTACACAACGGTTTGCCACAGGCTCTCTGGTGGGTTCTGGTTCTGGGCGGACTGGCCACGATGACTTTTACGTACTTTTTCGGCGCACAAAATACAAGACTGCAAGTAATCATGACGGCCATAGTGACACTTGTGATCAGCTTGAATATTTTCCTTCTCTACGCCTTCGACGATCCTTTTGAAGGCGACGTAATGGTTCGTCCAACAGCTTTTGAGACTGACTTGATGATGTTCAAGAAGCAGTGGAATGTCAGCGAAGACGGCGAGGAGCTGGAAGAACCTGCTCCAGTCAATGACGCCGGCAAACAAAATGCGACAAATGAAGCCGCAGGGAAACAATAATTACGGTGCGGTTTTGAGTAACAACCAATTGCTCTGACGATTTGTCAGCGAGCGATCCAATCCGATTCTAACAACATCGTGATTTGATGCCGCTCGATACCAACCTTCATCCCACGCGCCCATATCACAATAGAGCGCCTCTTTCATTCCAAGTTCAACAAGATCTTTGTTGAACACGTCGAAAGAAATCGGCCTGTCGCTCTCGACGACACCGAATGTGTTTTTCGTAGTCTGAAACACCGCTCGCCGTTGAAACTTGCTCTTGTCTCTAAAGGAGGCGGGTTTGCATTCATGCACTATCAAAAATTGCTGAAACAAGGAACCTTTCGAACCTCGAACCGATTCAAGCATTTTCTCTGTGAGCAATTTCCCTTTATCAGTGGAGAGCAGTTGCCCCTTTCCACCGCGAATCACCATGGCACCCCCCAGTTCCTGATTAGGGCTAACGCCTTCACCAATCACGCCCTTGCTGATATAGACTCCATCGACTTTATTTTCGGAGGTAGTAAATGCAGCCGGTATGCACAGATAGATATCAGCACGTTTTTCAGATGGACGCGAGACAACAAAATCGAAATGCAATTTGCCTTGCGGAAATAATGTATAGACGACTCCACTGGTGGACTTGACTTTCTTTGGCTGCAACGGCTCTTTATTGGCGGCCGAGACAGGTTGAGTAGCGGAGCCAGGTTGAGTGGCGGAGCCAGGTTGAGCGGCAGAGCCCGATTGAGCCGCGGACAAACTGGCGATAACCAGCATAGACAAAGCGGAAACGCGAAACATGCAAGACTTCACAGCGGCACTCCTAATTCCATCTGGTAAAAGGTTACTCCATATGTCGGGCGAGCATACTGGGCACTCCTCACCGACTTCACAGAATCTCGACAATTAACTAACATAATGAGATTCGGATGCCTTTCTCGGTGCTCTAACTCAATCCGAGGGACGAATGTTTGAGATTAACAGCAGAACCAGACTGAGTGCTTTTGCGAGCGCCTTTGTCATTTCACTGCCCTGGCTGGCGGCGCAGGGCGCTCTGGCAGATGACAGCGTGGAATTGAAATCAATTACGCCTCAAGTTGATTCTTCGACACCTCCTCCACAAACCACTCCGACCGAAGACGAGAACTCGCGGCCCATGAAGCTGCATAAGCTGGAAGCAAGCAAGAGGGTTCGTCTCGACGATGGAAACACCCAAAACGATCAATCGCCTACTGTTCCAGTCGATGATATTCCAGTCGACCAGGCGGACGCGGGACAAGTCAAAAAAACAACGAAACACATATACATCAACACTTACACGATGCACGCGACCATCCCGAGCACCGTCATCCAAGATCCATTCACGCTCATGAGGGCTTTGCTCGGCACGCGCAGCAAAGACTATGAGAAGTTGTACGCCGAGCGTGATACCGGATACGGTGTGTGCGGTTTCTTGATGAATGTGCCAACCAACAAGCGCGGCTATGCTCTGATACTGAAATGCTTCCCGAGTATGCCTGCAGCCCAAGCCGATCTGCAACCTGGTGATTTGATTACCTCAGTAAATGGACAGTCGACGCTTGAACTTCCGCCCCAGGAAGTCTGGGATTATTTCACCGGTATGCCAGGAACTGAGGTCAAAATCGATGTGCTACGCCATAATCAACCTATCAGCGTAGTACTCAAACGCATGGATATTGGACACATTCCCGACTTCGCCACCAGAGCCGAATTTTTAACGCTGTTAAAACACAACGGTATGAGCAGATTTGTGCAAAGATAATCAGATGTTTGGAACTAAATTTATTGGTTCGAAGTCAGTGTGACCGGCAATCTTGAGAACTCAATGCTCACTAAATCTGCGCCAATAATTGCCCTTCTAGCCTTCACGTCATGCACATCTCTCGCTCTTTCTCCAGCCTGGAGTTCCGAAACGCGGGAGGAAGTGATAGAGGCATTGCGTGCAACTGAGCTCCCGAGTGGGTCCATGGACGACCTCTCGGATGAGAAGCTAAGCGAAGTAGCGCTGAAGTCAAAAACGGTCGAAGCTAAACGCAATACTTACGCACGAGCGCTTGAACTTTATATAGAACGAATCGGCGCGGGGAAAGATGTCGATCAGGCACTGATTGACTACGAACGAGCCGAAATAGCCCTGGCGGCTGAGTGGAAAACAACGCGTCAAGTCCTGGAAGTTATCAAAAAACAGGACAAACTTGCGCACGAATGGAAGCGCTACAGAACACTCCACCCGGAACTGCAAAGTGCCAACCACCATAATCACGGGCGTCCAGGCAACCACGATTCATCTAAGAACGCCGACCAGAATTCAGTCAAGAACACCGATCACGTACCAATTAAAAACGCTGACCATCACTCTTAGAACACAACCGATCAGAACACAACCGATCATCGAGAGAACAACAGGACCACGCAAGCGCGAGCAATATATTCTTCAGAGCAAGTTTCTCAACTCATCCGCGCAAACGACTCTGTAGTGCTCGATTCGCGACTACACATATTCATCACATTGAGCATGTAGGATGCAACCATCAAGTTCTTGATGAGGAGTCCCATGACTGCGCAGATTGACCTGAGATCACGCAATGAAAGACCACTTCTGCAAGAGCGCACTCGAGATCACGTGCCCCACTCACTGCGCCGGATGCAGTCTAGAGGCTTGGTTTCTATGGTTTTTGACAACACTTTGCTGAGCTTAAGGTTCTGTTTTGACAGATTTGCAGATGCAATGGCAGTTCTTATGGCTGGAATATTGACACCGAAACAAGCTCGGTCAGTCAGCATCTATTTGACCGCTTTTCTGATCGCGATCTTGATGCTCGTCTTCTGCCGAGAACTAAATTTGTACTGCTTTCGCTCTGTGGCTAGAAACGAGAGTGCCTCTGCACCTCGGGTGCGCCTTGAGAACTCCATGCTTTCCAAGATTCAAAACAATTCAGCCCTCTGATTGAGAAGCGCCGACTCAGACAGCGCATCAACTGCCGTCCTGTCCTGAATAGGCGCGACAAGCCATTGCCAGCGCTAATGCGCCACTATATTCGATACCACAATCGATCCCCTTCAGAACCTGGACCTCGTGAAAAGCCAGGGCACGTAAAAACAGCTACCAATAACCCTTCCCAAGATTGAGAATCATTCTCACACACACCAATAAGCTTTCAAAACTTGCCACTTTTTGGGCCCACATTTCGATCAACACGCTAGAATGGTTACGGGTTAATTGAGGAGGCATGTCATGTCATACACTATCGTTTCTGACGTTTGCGAAGGAGTCGGCGATTGCGTTCCTGTCTGTCCAGTTGAGTGTATTCACTGGGTAGACGGAAAAACCAATGCTAAAGGAACCAAATATCCTTACATCGATGATGCAACTTGCATCGACTGCGGCGCATGTTTATCAGCCTGTCCAGTTGAAGGCGCTATTTTGGACGAGTGGAAGCCAGAACTTCAAAAGCCATAGTTTAGGCCTGCGAAGCCCTTCCTAACTATCAAATGAATGGCGATACCAAACTTTCTGTAGCCCTGGCTAGCAATCCCGCTGTACTGGATTACGTCATCAGTTTGAATCCCCATGACTTTGAGAGACTTCGGAATCCCTTGATGCGAAAAGTAATGCCGGTGCGCATTACTCTTCGAAGAATTGCGAACATGGCAGGCATTCCAGAGCAAGAGCTGCTGGATAACATTAACCGCCTGGCTGGTGAACCACTAGAGGTTGTCGATCCCGATCGAGCACCTGTAAAGGTTTCTACTAGCCAGGCTCCTGTTTGGATGCAAGGGGTTGATGACAGCCAGATTGTCTGGGTTGACGTACTGAAAGGCGATGAGCGGCTAGATGATCCGATGCCACCCATCAACACAGCAGTAAACACCATGAAATCCGGCGGCGTCATTGGCATTAAGCACAAGTGGGAACCGCAACCACTTTTTGACATTTGGGACTTGCGTGGACTTGATTACTGGACGAAGCAAGTATCGGCCGACGAGTGGCACATCTACGTCCACAAGCCGCATGAGCACTCGATTTAGCAGTCAAGATTATTGACCAATGCAACTGACTCGCAAGTTCGTCATATTCGTAACGTGACGAATTCGGCCCAACTGCGAATGAGTTTCAATAACGATTTTGCGACAGCTTTTCGCGCTCTAAACCAGAGACGCCAGAACTTTTTCAGTGCGTGCGTGTGCGTTCAGTGTGTCTTCTGATAAAGGCAAAAATTCATATTTTTTAGAGCTGTTCAGCGCTACGTGACCCCACGGAACATCAAGCTCATGATCGAACACTACTAACCATTTTTCAGCAGCAGCCTGCGCCAACCACTTGCTTTTCTCATCACACGAATGCAACGGGAAGTGGTCGTAACCCATCACCCACGGCGGCATGACATGACTCTTGGTTGGCATCAAGTCGGCAAAGAAAACACCTTTACTACCCTTCGACTCAAAATAGACAATCTGGTGATGGCTCGTGTGCCCGCCAGTCAGTTTTGCCCAGACGCCCGGAACAACCTCAGTGTCGCCATCCATAAATACGATCTGATCGTGCGCGTGCAACGGCTCGTAGTCGTCGGCGCGATAACTGGCTCGCGCTCTAGCATTTGCCTTATGAGCAAATTCCCACTCACCCTTCTGCACATAATATTTTGCGTTTGGAAAAGTCGGAACTAGCTTATCGCCCTCGAACCTTGTAGCGCCGCCGGCGTGATCAAAATGCAGATGCGAAATGATTACGGCATCTACTTCGTCGTTGCGCACACCGATAGGCTTGAGCATCTCAGCGGGTTCTACCAGACTATGCAACTCATAGCGCTCACGCTCTTTGTCGTTCCAGCGATCGCCCATGCCGGTCTCGACAAGCACTTTGTGTGAGCCGGTGTCAATGAGCAATAAATTGCAAGTCATCAAAATTCGATTCATATCATCAGCAGGAGAAACTTTGTTCCAGAGGACCTTTGGCACAACACCAAACATGGCGCCGCCGTCTAGTTTCATAGTGCACTCGCGCACAATGGAAATTTCAAAGTCTCCGAATTTCATAGAATCTCCTGCATGCAAGCAGCCCGGCTTGCCCGTTCTGCTTCTCCGGAACGCTGTCACACAATTAACCTGTGCAGCGCCGGGCTGACTAACATTCTAAGTTTACACCGAGACCAACGGCTTTCTGATTTCACGGAAATGCGGATTCTCAATCTTCACTCGTTGCAATCCGCATTCGAAGGCCATTGAAACTCCGGTGAGACGATATCCCAGGCTCAAATACCAGTTGAGCAGTTCGTCTCTACCAGACAAGACGGTCATGGAGGCTGTCTTGCAGTAAAATTCCTCAATCGCGAACGATTCGGCCTTCTGGACAAGCCTTCTGCCCAATCCGATGTTTTGGTAGTCGGGATTCACAGCAAGAAGCCCAATTGAAGCCTCATCACCGAGCTTCTCGACCTTAACACAGCCAATAATTTTACCGTCAGACTCAACTAAAAGAATCTCACTACCTTCTTTCTGAATAATACTGATCACTTCATCACTATTGATTCTGGGTCCCTCGACAAGGTGCGATTCGTTCTTCCAATCAACAGTCGCTTTGCCACCGCGATACGCCAATTGCACGAGTTCAGTAATCTCATCGGCATCGGTGGCTCTCGCTATGCGAAAGCTCAATTTAACAGGCTCGATTTTACTAGACATAAATTACTCCAAAAAGAAAGACCGCATCTGCTAACAGCCTGCGGTCAGTATTAATTCAGCGTTGTTCGAATATCTCGATGCTAAAAAACACGACAGCAGAGCCTGAGGGCTGGAGACCAGCGCCACCAAACGGAAGCTCTTTGTGTGTAATGCAAGGACATTCGTCACCTATCGAGACCGGAACATTTTAAAACGCAGCGGCACCAATCGCACCGAAGATTGCCGATCATTAACCGTTGCATGAAAAATCCCGGGCGTTGACAAAGATAGCGCGTCATGACGACGACGAAGAAAATAATCGGCATGGAACTTCTAAGACGCCCGCTCGGTCTAATTCGCAAGCGTTCGGTGAATGACAGCATCGCCAATATCAAGTCTACTGTCGACGCATGTCAAAGGACGAGCTGGTCTCAAGACAGCGCCACAACGAACAACCGAGCGAACGTGTCGAACCAAATTGTTGATAGGAAGGTTATACCTACAATGCAGATGAGCGCCCGGGACAAAGCAGAAAAGAAAGCCGAAGCAAAACAACTGAAGCTTTGTATCGAGTTCATTCTTGAAGAATGTCGCATGATTCTTCCTGGCATTCAGGCACTGTTCGGCTTTCAACTAATAGCGGTATTTAACGAGCGTTTCAACCAATTGGCAATCTTCGACAAGGAAGTGCACCTCGCGGCAATCTTCTTCACAGTTACTTCAGTCGGGCTATTGATGGGACCCGCTGCCTACCATCGCCTTACATCACCGCACAGCATGCCGCCAGCACTCTGCTCAATAGGAACACGATTGGTTTGCACCGGTATGGCTATGCTGATGATCTCCATATCGCTCGACATTTATCTAGTTACAAATATGATACTGGAGAGCAAGTACGCAGGCATCATATGTGGTGCCATCGTGTTGATATTCTTCTCCACGGTCTGGTACGTCTATCCATTAATAAGCAAACACGAACATCGACACAAAAATGAAGGGGTATCGACCCCCGTGGCGCTTTGATCCACTCTCGCGGCACCTGGCTTAACTCCGGCGGCACCTGGCTTAACTCCGGCGGCACCTGGCTTGACTCTGCGGCACCTGGCTTGACTCTGCGGCACCTGGAGCCCCCTTGCCAATTTGGGCGCACGGGTGTAGATTATTAATTGGACGGACGCGTCCGTCCAATTAATCCTAAGGAAATTTCATCCCAGGCAAGTCAAATGTCTAAAGTAGTCACACGGGGCAGGCCCAAGAAGGATCCCGGCAGTTTCGAAGACCGAAACAACCAGATCATGGACGCTGCCTGCAAAATGTTTGCCGAGCGCGGTTATTTCAACACCGACCTGGAAGTACTGGCTGCTGAGCTTGGAATAGGCAAAGGGACGATCTATCGCGCTTTCGCTACCAAAGAAGAGCTTTTCTTCTCGACCATCAACCGCTCCCTGGAAAACATGTTGTTGTTCATCAAGGATGCCGCAGACGCCGAGAATGCAGTAGGCGTTCAGAGAATTCAGGCCGGCGTGAAAGCATTCCTGCGCTACTTCGACCAGAATCCCGAATTGATTGAACTGTTTATGCAAGAGCGCGCGGTTTTTAGAAATCACAAATGCAGCACGTTCTGGGAACACACCCGCAAGAACTCAGCAAAATGGGAAGCCTTCTTCAAAGAGATGATGGATCTCGGCTACATCCGAAAGCTCGATGCTCGGTGGCTTGCAGAGACACTAAATCAAATTCTGTTTGGACAAGTGCTGATGCATCGAATGAATGAATCGACGGACACCCTAGAAAGCCGCAGTAACAGTGTTCTTACCTTGTTTTTCACAGGTATTCTCACCGGCAAAGGGCTCGAAGCCACTGCATTCAATACCGAACCAGGAGACCCACAATGAGCAATGGTGCCACCATGGAAAAGTCAACGCATCAAACCGAAGCACGAGATGTGCATGTCCAGTCCCACAATAACCTTCAGTCCAACGAGAACCTTCAGTCCGACGAGAACGTTCGGTTCGACACAGACGTTCTGCTGAAAAAATCGCCGACAAAGTTATCGAAAAAATCACCGAAGAAACTGCTTATCCTTTCTATCATTGGATTGGTAGCGCTTGTCGCAGCGGTGTCTGCGTTGATCGGCTGGAAATACATCGCCAGTCACGAAAGCACTGACGACGCCTATATTGATGGCAACATTACTCAGATCAGCAGTCGAGTAGGCGGCACGGTCTCTCAGGTTCTCATCGATGATAATCAATTCGTAAAAGCCGGTCAGCTTCTTGTGGAGCTTGACCCAAGAGACTATGACGTCAAAATAGCTCAGGCTAGAGCTGCACTAGAAAAAAATCAACGACAGCAACAGGCGGATACTGCCGACATCGCTGTTACCAATTCAACAGCGGGTGCTCAGTCGGAAACAGCGGCCAGCGAAATATCCCATGCTAATGCCTCGATTGCATCAGCCAAATCTTTGGTAGCAAACTATCAAGCGGCACTGGGCATGGAGCAAGCGAAACTGGTCAGCCTTCAGTCGCAAAAGCAGCAGTACGAAACCGATTTGAAGCGCTATGCACGACTGTCACAACAGGGCGCAATTTCTAAACAACAATACGATCAGGCAAAGACTCAGTACGATATTTCACTAGCGCAGATAGCCGCTGAGGAACAGGCTATTCAACAGGCCAGAGCAAATATAGCGAAAGCCGAGTCAGATCTGCAGCAGGCATACAGCGATCTGTCCAAAACAAAAGCCACCCTCAAATCCGCGCAGGCTGCACACGAGCAGACCAGCGTAAAGAGCTACATCAGCGATGTATCAAAAGCGACTGTAGACCAGGCTAAAGCGGACTTGCAGAATGCAATTTTGCAGAGATCATATTGCCGGATTGTTGCGCCAGTTTCCGGTCGCATCGGAAAGAAAGCGACGCACGTAGGCGAACAAGTTCAGCCAGGACAGTCACTGTTCACAATCATTCCGGATCAAGCATGGCTAACGGCTAACTTCAAAGAAACACAAATTGGAAGAATGCGTCCGGGCCAGAAGGTCGACGTAACTCTTGACGCATTCCCTGGTCAACATTTCACCGGTCATGTAGACAGCGTCGCGCCCGCATCTGGAGCCAAATTCGCACTGATGCCCGCGGAAAATGCAACGGGAAACTTCACCAAGATTGTGCAGAGGTTGCCGGTCAAGATTGTCTTCGATGAAAATTCCATTGCCGAATTCAAAAAGTACATTGCGCCAGGATTGTCGGCCCAGGTAACGGTAAACCTGGCAGCAGTTCAACCGAGCGGTAGTTGATAGTCACGCTGACAGCAATCAACATTGACTGACGGCAATCAACGTTCACTGACGGCAATAACGCAATCGACATTCTCCGACATGATCCGAACGGCGACCAGGGCGCACAATGACCACTTCAACACTAACCAAGCCGATAACCACGAGTAAACCAGATCGCTTTGCCGATGCGCCCTGGTTGAAGTGGGTGATCGCGATCACGGTCTCTTTTGCTGCCATTCTCGAGGTTGTAGATTCGAGCATCGTCAATGTCGCGCTTCCCGATATGCAAGGTAATCTCGGCGCAACGCTAAGCGAAGTCGGCTGGGTTATCACCGGATACGGTATCGCGACCGCAATCATGATTCCGCTTACAGCATGGCTGGGTGACTTCTTCGGACGCAAACGCTATTTTCTGTTTTCACTGATCGGGTTCACCATCTCCTCAGTCTTTTGCGGATTTGCCACCAACCTGCCCATGCTGGTGACAGGACGTATCTTGCAGGGACTCTGCGGCGGAGGACTGATCGCCAAAGCACAATCTATTCTCTTCGAGACTTTTCCTAAAGAAGAGCAGGGAATGGCTCAAGCATTATTCGGAATCGGTGTGATTGTCGGGCCGGTAATAGGGCCCACTCTGGGCGGATTTCTCACTGATACACTGGGCTGGCGCTGGATATTTTTCATCAATATTCCGTTTGGAATTTTAGCCATAACAATGGCCGCTCTCTTTCTGCCAAATCACAATGAACGCAAAATATCAAAAGTGGATTGGATCGGCATTTCTCTGCTCGTTGTTTTCATATCTTGCTTGCAGACGGTGCTCGAACAGGGGCAGCAAGAAGATTGGTTTTCGTCCAGAATGATTACGACACTGTCGGTGATTGCTGTCATTGGTGCAGGAGCATTTATATTCCATGAACTACGCACCAACACGCCGGCGGTCAACCTGCGCGTTCTGAAATACCGCTCCTTGAGCGGCGGCAGCCTATATTCACTGATGCTGGGTATGGGGCTTTACGGTGCCACATTCGCCGTACCAATTTTTTGTCAAAACATTTTGCACTATACAGCCATGCAAACGGGCATGCTGATGCTTCCGTCCGCTATTGCATCAGGTCTTATGATGCCCGTGATCGGAAAACTTTCAGGAAAAGTCGACCCGAGAATAATGATCGGCGGCGGTGCAATCGGCAGCGCCATATCAATGTTCATGCTTGCCTCGATGAATCCGGACACCAGCTCAGAGTCTATGTTCTGGCCGCTTCTGCTCAGAGGTGCAGCCAGCGTATTCATGTTCATGTCCTTGAGTATGGCTTCTGTAGGCGCTTTGCCGAAAGCTTCTATTCCAGACGGCAGCGGTATCTACAACCTGGCAAGACAAATTGGCGGCAGCCTCGGCATCGCTATCATCACGCTAGTTTTAGAACAGAGGGAAGCGTTCCACCGTGCCATGTTGGTATCGAATTTCAGTGAGTACAATCCAATATTTCGCGAGCGACTGGCAGCTATGACGAGCGCCTTCCAGGCTCACAGTGGAGATCCTAGCGTTGCGCAGGCACAAGCCATGGCCAGCCTGAACGGCCTGCTCAACGTGCAGGCGTCGATTCTTTCGTTTGCAGACATCTTCAGACTGGTAGGCTTAGCCTTCATCATCAGCCTGCCTCTGTTATTTTTCCTCGCCAATCCTTCCAGGGCCGGAGCCAAAGACGCGATGAGCGCGCATTGATATAGCCGCTCATGTATTTCCTCTGGAAAGCGATAAAAATGCAACAGAGCTGCGATAGATCTGTGCGCATTTGTGGTTCAAAATATTCCTGAAACAAATATCCATCATAGTATTAATCGGCTAACTCGACAGACTAACTGCTAATGTATTGAGCAGACCCAAATGGATGCAAATAGTTGACAGCGGCTGATTCAAACGAGAACACTCGACCCAGTGGCGCCACTGAATCCGGTTTGTCGAGCGCACCGTATAAACGTGACGAGATTCTAGGCGGACGCTATCGGGTAATCTCCCTGCTAGGCAGAGGCGGAATGGGAGTCGTCTACAGGGTTGAGCAGATTTTTCTGGGGAAAGAACTGGCCCTAAAAACAATCGACCGGCATTTAATGTCTGACATCACTGTCCGACGTTTCCAAGCCGAGGCGAGAGCTGCGTTTGCCGTCGATCACCCCAACCTCGTTGCCGTTCACGACTTCGGACTCTTCGAAGATCAGACTCCATTTCTCGTCATGGAAATCGTGCAAGGCGAAACACTGGGAGACCGTCTTAAACGTGGTCCTCTCTCTCTGGACGAAGCCATCCCCATATTCGTGCAAGTCTGTTTTGGACTGGCGCACGCGCACGAACACGGAGTTATTCATCGCGACATTAAACCAAACAACATCATGCTGCTCGATGACGTACCAGAAGGTATTGATACCGGAGTAAAGATATTAGACTTCGGTATAGCCAAACTGGCACAACGTGAAGGCGGTGAGATTCAAGCACTGACCAGAACGGGCGAAATATTCGGCAGCCCCCTTTATATGAGCCCGGAACAGTGCCTGGGTACTAAGGTCGATCATCGCGCTGATATTTACTCGCTTGGTTGTGTCATCTACGAAAGCTTGACTGGCACGCCCCCTTTCGTCGGCGAGAATGCGCTGGCAACTATGATGCTGCATCAGACTGCTCCGATACCCACGCTGAAAGAAGCGCCTCAGAATAAGCACTATCCGCCAGAGCTTGAGCGGCTCGTACAATTGATGTTGGCTAAAAACCCCGATGACAGACTGCAACACATAAGCGATGCGGCTTTTCAGCTCGGCGCATTGAAAAGCGGTTCGCCATCAACACCAAACAACCTACTGCTGCCGACCAAGCGACCGGCGGGGCAAGAGGACAGAGCGGGCATTATTACCATCGAGAAGCAAAAGTTTTACGGTGGCGTCTTTGCATTAGCATTGGTCACCTTCTTAATTTCAAGCAGCCTCACGTATTTTTCGCAGTCAGCAAACTTTCGCTCGAATCGACCGGGGAATGACACGTCAAAACAGCCGGAGTCTGGTGCGCCTGAAAACGCGAATGGTGGCACCAACAACACCAATGCAAACGGCACTATTGCTAACGATACCAATAGTAATGGCACTAGCACAAATGCCACTAGCACAAATGTCCCCAACACAAATGCCCCTAACACAAATGCCACACGCACAAATGACACTAGCACAACTGGCAGCGCTGCAAATACAAGCGCTGAACGCACGGGCACTGCTAAAGCACCGAGTGAGAACACATCTTCCGCTGCAGCGAGCACCGAGCCCACCGAATATGCAGCACTCTTTGCAAACGGCGTTAAAGAGGGTTCAAACTATTTCCATTCCAAATTGGCCACTGATGATAGCCTGAACATCTTCAAGGGTTACAAACTTGCACAGGCGGTCAATCTACAGGATGGTCAATTTTCAGATAAAGCACTCCAAAATCTCAAAGACTCAAAAGTTTTGAGGTTGGTGCTAGACAATTGCGTACTCGACAAATTCGACAATCTAGCAGACTTATCGTGGCTGCAAGTGATCGATCTCACAAATTCAAACGTTACAGACAGCGCCATGCCCGTGCTCGCACATTTGAAAATGTTGCGGCACTTACAATTGAAAGGGTGCCAGATTTCCGAGGATGGCTTGCGGCAACTGGCAACGTCAAATTCTCTGACTTCTCTGGATCTAACTCCTGAGAAATATTCCACGACATTTATAAATGAGCTCGCAGAAAAAATGCCGGGCTGCATCATCAGCCCCTACAAGAAGAATTCGAAGTTGCAGGAAATTGCGCTTTCCGATCATTCTAAAGATCGCGCGCAGTGTCTTTCGAAGATTATTGCCAGAGCAGAGAAGAGTAACAAATACCACTCTAGCAATGTTACTTACCTGGTAGAACTAGCGCATCTTTACGCAAAGCGTGGTCTCTTTAAGGATGCCCGCAGCCTCGTCGAAAAATCCGTTGCTATTTGCGAACACAGCGGCGACTTGCGCAGTTTAGTACTTCCACTTCGACTAAAATCGGGCTACGTCGCAGTGCAGGACAAAGATACTGAGAAGGCGATCGCTCTTAACGACCGTGCCGAACATCTTTATGTGGATACCATTATTCATGATGGTGACCCACTCATGTTGAATACACTTAATGAATTCACCTTGCTACCACTGAGTCTGAAGCAGTGGGACCCAGCAATCGAGTATTGCAAAACAGCAATAGGTTTTATAGACAAATATCCAAAACTCGACGAAACACATCAGATGCTGCCAACTTTTCTTGAGCGTGTTGGTTGGTTGTATTGGACGGAGAAAAAAATGGATGAGGCACAGCCGTATCTCAAAAGAGCCCTCGATCTTAACACTGTGAATAAAGATTCGCAGCCTAATCCATATCTCAGGTCATTGATAGAGTATGCACACACTTTGACAAAAGACTTCGAAAGCCGGAAAAAAATGTACATTGAGGCGATCGACCAATTGGATAAACTCGGACGGCCTGAAGCTTTAGACCTAAATGCACACTATTTAAATGCATGCACAAACCTGGCGCTGATTCTTGGAGCGCAAGGAGACCACACCCACGCGGCATACTACTTTCAAAAAGGCCTCGACACATTGCAACACTTCAAGCACCAGGAAGATATGAACAAGCAAAAAACCATGTTAAGCAAAGGTCTGGTGAGACAGTTGGCAGCAGCCGGTCGCAAATCTGAAGCTGAGAAGGCCGCTAAAAAGTATGGAGTAAAACTTTGACAATCGGCTCGACAACACAGTCCAACGAATTCGAACCGGGAGAAGTTCTTGGTGGAAGATATCGCGTCGTATCAGCGCTAGGACGCGGCGGAATGGGCATCGTCTACAAAGTGGAACAGATTTATTTAGGACTGGAATTAGCTCTGAAAACAATCGATCGCAGCAGTCTTACAGATGTATCGGTGCGACGCTTCCAGGCTGAAGCTAAAGCTGTTTTCTCCTTGAATCATCCCAACATAATTTCAGTGCACGATTTCGGCTTACTCGACGACCAGACGCCCTTCCTGGCAATGGAATTTATACAGGGAGAGAGTCTTGCGGCACGTTTGAAGCGAGGCGCACTGCCCATCAGTGAAGTGTTACCGATGTTCATCCAGGTCTGCAAAGGTTTAGCCCACGCTCACGAACATTCGGTGGTTCATCGTGACATCAAACCTGGAAATATTATGCTGCTTGATCAGCTTTCGATAGGCACCGAAGGTAGTATCAAAATTCTCGATTTCGGAATCGCAAAATTAGGCGATCAAGAAGATGGCGGCGTGCAGTCAGTAACGCGAACAGGTGAGATTTTCGGTAGCCCTCTCTACATGAGCCCCGAGCAATGTGCGGGCAGCAAAGTTGATCATCGCTCAGACATCTACTCGCTCGGATGCGTTATGTTCGAGTCACTCACAGGCACTACGCCGTTTGTTGGAGAAAGCGCTCTTTCAACAATGATGTTTCACCAGAGTGAACGAGTTCCGAGCCTGAAGGAAGCTTCTCTGGGCAATGATTTCCCACCGGCGTTAGAGCAAATCGTGCAGACAATGCTGGCGAAAAATCCCGAGGATCGCTATCAATCGCTAAATGAAGCGGCAAGCGATCTCGCAGCACTCGAACGAGGGGAGAACCTACAGCACGTTCGTTCTGCGTCGAACCAATCTTCAAGCGCATCTGGAGCTAAAGCCAAAAATAAATCGGACACCAAAACCATCTCAATTCGACGCGAAACGCTGATTGGCACAATAGTTGGAACCGTTCTTCTGAGCGCAACATCAGGTGTTGGCTCGACCACCATACTGCTTGCGTCACAAAAACCAGCGGCGATTACTGCGGTACCAAGCGAAATTTCGCCGTTGCCGCCACAATCAGATCCATCCGAAATGTTTGCTCCCGATATTAGAAAGAACAAAGTCTCCTTTAAATCAGGTTGGGACACAACTAATGAGAATCTTCTACCATTCAAAAACTACGATAAAATTCAGAAGCTGGAGCTCAAACAGTGCCCTGTTAATGACGACGGTCTCGCAGTCTTACAAAACGCCAGGTTACTTGAATTAACAGTTAGTGGCTGCAGCATCAGCAGTGTAAAAAACATTTCGAAACTCAGTTACTTGCAGACGCTAGATTTGAGTGACACCGCTATCGACGATTCAGCGCTGCCCGAACTAGCAAAACTAAAAATGCTGAAAAGCTTGTCCATTCGCAATTGCAAAAAGGTGACCGAGAAAGGGCTGATGGGTCTCAGCACTTCAACGTCACTTCTTAATGTAGTTCTTACAGAAAAACATTTTTCTACAGATGCAATTTTACGACTGCGAGAAAAAATGCCGCAATGTTCCTTTGAGGGATACGGATTGCCAAGCAAGTGCATGGAAGTCACCAGCAGGATAAAACCAGAGCAAATCTACGCAGTGTATAAGAAAGCGATCGAACTTGCTCAACAAGTGAATCCAAATTTGAGTGTAATTGGACAACTTGAAGCAGGTATAAGTCAATATTTCGAAAATCGACACGACTATGCCCAGGCAGAAGAATGGCTAAAAAAGGCTCGCTTAGTCCTAGAAAACAATGGAAACAAATACTTTCTGTCACAGATACTGGCCCAAAGCGGATTGCTTGCGATACATCAGAATAAGCTCGAAGAGTGTGACAAATTTTTTGACGAATCTGCTCGTTTAAGTCTAGAGACGATGATGCACGATAGTCCAGATCTAATGGGAAGACTCGAGGCGGTGACTGCTCAACCATTTAATAGCCCATACCTGGAAAATTCATTGAAGTACTCAAAAATCGCCATTATGCTAATAAAGGAAGACGAAGGTAGAACTCCAGCGTTGCAAACTTATCTGCCGCGATTCTGCGAGCGAGCAGGACATGAACTTATTGTTCTAAAAAAAGACGAGGAGGCGCTGCCCTACTTGTTGGAAAACTACAAGATACGCAAAATGGAATCCGCACAGAACCCGAAACGTTACGCGCTATCGCTTGTTTTACTGGGCAAAGCGGAACCCACTAATGCAGAGAAAAAACGCATCTGGAACGAAGCTCTTGATCTGATGGACAGCCTCAACCATCCTTCTGATCTCAATCTGAAAGAGTGCTACTGCGACTGTAGCGTAGCGCTCATGGAAATATTCGAATCCGAAAAGAATCACACTGAGGCTGTGAAGTATGCGCGTCGGGGTCTCACGGTTGCGGAAGAAATTCAAGACGACACATATGACCAAAAAACCTACTTGAAAAAGCTAGTGATAAGACAGCTCTACAGAGCTGGACGCGAAACAGAAGCGCGGAAAGAGGCTGCCAAATACGGTTTCAGCTGGAGCGCCGATTTGCAATGAATAACTCAGACGCTAACGATCGTGCCAGCGCAAGAGCGACACAAATGCTCGGTGATTTTCAGCCCGATCAAATCCTTGGCGGACGTTACCGCGTCATCTCATTGCTTGGGCGAGGCGGCATGGGAGTCGTGTACAAGGTAGAGCAAATTTTTCTGGGCAAAGAGCTGGCACTCAAAACAATACTCAAGGGTGAAAAAAACGAAAACCTCCTACGCCGGTTCCAAGCCGAAGCCCGAGCAGTGTTCTCGCTACACCATCCAAATATAATCGCCGTACACGATTTCGGCTTGCTTGATGACGAGACGCCTTTTATGGCAATGGAGATCGTCACAGGCAAAACGCTTGGCGATCGACTGAAAGAAAGCCCCTTGTCGGTCGACGAAGCGATTACATTGTTCATTCAAATATGCTTCGGGCTGGCACATGCTCACGAAAGCGGCATTGTGCATCGAGACATCAAACCCAATAACATCATGATTCTGGACGATGCCGACTGGGGCACCGAAGGCAGTATCAAGATTTTGGATTTTGGAATTGCCAAATTGACTCAACACGAGGGCGGCGAAATACAAGCTCTAACACGAACGGGAGAGATTTTCGGCAGTCCTTTCTACATGAGCCCCGAACAGTGCCTGGGCACAAAAATTGACCATCGTTCCGATATTTATTCACTCGGTTGCGTTCTCTTCGAAGCCCTGACAGGCAAACCTCCTTTCGTGGGCGATAACGCGATGAATACTATGCTGATGCACCAGAGAGCGGAATGCCAGAAACTGCAAGACTCAAAACCACAAACAAAGTTTCCTCCGGCACTGGAAGAAATTGTTCAAACGCTTCTGGCTAAAAATCCAGACGACAGATATCAAAATCTTGGTATGGCAGCGCACGACCTGGCTGCTCTGAAACGCGGCGAAAAATCCAACATCAGCGCTGTAGTGAATATCGCACGACCGGCACGCCCACCAGTCACAGCACCAGGAATGGTGAAGATAGGGAAGACAAACTTCATACTACTGCTGACTGCTACAGCCGTCTTATTTTCGGCAGGAACAGCTACGCTTTCAACGTATTTGCATTCGAAAAAAAGTTCAACTTCCGGCACGTATAAATCGAAAGCCACCGACCCGTTTGCAGAGCCAAATTTACCGGTCGTGGACACCAGCCCGCACGGAGCCTATAAGTATGTAGCGAAACTCGGTGACCCGACCGATCACACAAATTCTAAAACGAAATCAAGCCAACCAGCTCAGGAACAGGATATTCAGGAAAGCACCCTGTCCCAAGAAATCCAAAATCACTCGCCCATATTTTATGCCGGCGATTATCCAACAGATAAAACTTTGGAACAATTCAAAGGCTACAAAGACGCACAATTTGTGGAGTTCTCCAACTGCAAGGTAACAGACGCTGGGTTTAAGAACCTGCAAGATTCAAAGATTTTGAGACTAGTAGTATCAGGAGACCAAGACATCAAGTCAGTCGATGAAATTTCGAAATTGACTTATCTACAGCGCTTGAACATGAAGGACACCGGCATTAAAGACTCCGCACTGGCAAAGTTAGCTGAGCTCCCAATGCTAGATCAGCTCGATATAAGCGGATGCGACGTAAGTGAAAAGGGGCTTTTGGAACTGACAAAATCAACGAGCCTGACACAAGTTCAACTGAGCGACAAGAAGTTCGACCGCGCATTGATCGGCAAACTGCAAGAAAAGTTGCCTCAGTGCGTATTCAGAAATTATTTCTCCGAATCGAATCTAGACAGACGTACGCGAACGATGCCTGATGATTTCGACCGCCTTAAAATCAAATACTCAATTGTATCGGCAGCCAACCCACTATCAAGGTACGCAGCCAGATACGCTCTAGATATGGTGGGGCACTATTACCTGCAAAAAAATCGTCGTCAGGAATGGGAATTAATACAGAGAGCCAAGAGAATTAGCGAACAGCGTAAGGATTGGGAAGTGCTTTCAGAGGCACTATCTTATGAATCCATGTATCTGAACGAATACGGCAACAAGAAGGAAGCGCTGAAGGTAAGAGAGCGCGCGGTCAAGCTGCTATTAGACACCTATATGCATGACGGTGCAAAGTTGCCATCTAAGTTGCTTGAGGCAATATACCTTGCCAGGGAACTTAAACGCCCCGATAAAGTAATTGAATTTGCACAGGACGGATTGAATCTAATCGACCAGTTTCCCGACCAGAATCAAGAATATTTGCCGCTATTTTGCGAACTTATTGCCTGGAGTAATTATGAATTGGAGGTGCCTACAAAAGGACAGAAGTACGCTCGGCGCAATTTAGAATACTGGGAAGTGCATAAGAATGATGTACTAAAACCTGATGAAATCAATGACCTCAACAACTTTCCCATGCAGCAATACATTCGTGCGCTGGTCGAAATGGGTCACTCTTCACCAAACCCTCAAGATCAACTGGCATACTACAACAAAGCACTTGATTTGACGGAAAAACTGCACTACCCCGAAGAGTACAACGTAGTGGAACATTATTGTGATGCATGCGTTCACATCTCAAATATGTATGACAAAGAAGGCAAAAAGGCCGAAGCATTGAGATATTTGCACAAAGCCGAAGCTGCACTCAAGCAAGTAAAGCATCATGATGTAGAAATCAGAAAACACTTTTTTGCAGACAGAATCGCCGAGCATGAAAAATCAAAATAGGAATCGAAACCGTTGACCGAACGTGCAAGAGATGAAATTCAAGCAAATCAGCCTGGCACCATATCAGGTGACACGGAGTATCGCGCCGATGACATAGTAGGCGGACGTTACCGCATTATCTCTCTAATCGGGAGAGGCGGCATGGGTGTCGTGTACAAAGCCGAACAGATATTCCTGGGCAAAGAACTAGCACTGAAAACCATCGATTCCGCGTCAAGATCAGAGATCGCAATCCGAAGGTTTCAAGCCGAGGCGCGCGCCGTTTTCGCGGTCAATCATCCGAATATAGTGGCAGTTCACGATTTTGGATTGCTCGATGATCAAACGCCTTTTCTGGCAATGGAGTTCGTTAAAGGTCACACTCTCAGCGATCTCATACAAGCGCAAGTATTGTCGGTTGACGATGCATTGAAAGTTTTTATTCAAGTTTGCGCAGGACTTGCACATGCTCATAAAAATGGCGTCGTCCATAGAGATGTTAAGCCCTCGAACATTATGGTTATCGACGGAATGTCGACTGACACCGAAGGCAGTGTCAAAATTTTAGATTTCGGCATTGCTAAGTTGACGCAATATGACGGCGATAATATACAGTCGATGACCAGAACTGGGGAGATTTTCGGCAGTCCGATCTACATGAGTCCTGAGCAATGTAGCGGTGGGCAGATCGACCACCATTCAGACATTTATTCATTGGGCTGCGTGCTATTCGAAACATTGACAGGCACTCCGCCGTTTGTAGGAGAAAGCGCACTCTCTACGATGATGATGCATCAAGACGGAGCCACACCAACGCTAAAAGAAGCGTCACTGGGCACTAATTACGACCAGGCTCTCGAACAAGTCGTCAAAACGATGCTCTCAAAAAAACCTGAGGATCGCTACCAGAATTTGAATGAGACAGCAAACGATCTCATAGCCATAAGAAAAGGGCAATCTGAGAATCTAAGCATCAACAGGAAAAGCAATGCCGTTCTATCGAAGAAGACACAAGCGACTATATCGCTGAAGCGACCGCAGCTGGCAGCGTGGCTCGGATCAGTGGCAGCAATTTCTACGATAACGACTTTTCTCATCATGCAACTGTGGTTTCTGAGTCAGGATAATGCGCCGAAAAAGTCGCCATCTGAGCCGGGTAATGCTCCAGTTCCTCAAAAATTGTCACCGAAGACATTTAAAGCCGAACTCGAAAATCAGGCACCAGATTCGCATGCGGTACATGTCTGGTTCAACAGGGATATCGAGCAGAACAAAAATGTCTTCTCCGGAAGAGTAATCTCCGACCAAGATTTGGCGGCATTCAAAGACTACAAAGGTGCTCAATCTCTGGATATTCAAGACTTGAACTCCCACGAAGTAACGAACAAAGGATTGAGCTACCTGACAAAATCAAAATTGCTGAGCCTTTATATCAAAGGCGAGCTGCAAGACATCGACAACTTCTCGCAACTCACGCACTTGAATGATCTCAGTGTCAGTAAAAGCACACTCAACAAGAACGCCATCTCAGATATTGTCAAACTCAAAATGCTAGCGACTCTAAATATAGACCGCGTCGACAACATTACTGAGGATCAGATTCGACAGTTGACGCACTCAAATTCACTAACGACTCTGGTACTTACAAAGGAGACTTACTCGACTCAGTTCATCAAAGAATTGCGTGAAAAGATGCCCCAGTGTCGCCTGGTGAACTACGAGGGCGAATCACTACTGAAAATGAGCAACCAGCCGAATCTAGCAGCCCGATATGAGAGCACTATTTCGAAGCTTGAAAAGATCAGATCACGAAATCCCAGATCAATTGGTGTAGCCATTTGTCTTCAGCAGGCGGCTGAAATTCGCATGGAACAAAAACAGTTTGCTGAGGCTTCGAAACTTTTGGACGAGGCAATCAAACTGGTGGAAAAGAATGGCAACGATGACGCCTTACCGCCACTATTGAAAGATGCAGCAACGGCTGCCAGTAAAAATCACAATCTTCCCGAAGCAATTAAATTCTCCGATAGACTGGTTGCATTGGCTCCGGCGACAATGTTTCACAATCACCCCGAGATATACGATTTAATCGAAGAAGTGGACCAGTATCCAAAGCTACTTCGGCAATGGGAGAAAGTAGTTAGCTATTGCAACGTTGCGATCGAACTATTCGAAAAATTTCCTGATGCAATCAAATCATCCAAGAAGATGCAGTTTTACACCGATGCCGGCGACTGCAATGTACTGCTGAAAAACAAAGCGTCCGCGTTGGAAGACTTCAGGAAACTAGAGCCTCTAACCGATCCGAATCCGGCAAGAGACTTCTACTGGCACGCCTCAGCATTAGTCAGAATGGGGCGCTGCTTGCCCACTGCCGCCGAACAAAAAGCGAGTTACATAAAAGGCATCCAGATGATTGAACGAGGGGGCATGCCTGATACACTCAATCTTCTTGAACACTATTGCGACGCCTGCGTTAATACCGGCAAACTTCTCCTGAGAGAAGGAAAAGCGGAAGAAGCTCTCGAGTACAACAAAAGAGGTCTGGACGTTGTCGAGCAGCGCATGAAAGATCCCAAACACATGGATGCATACGCGCGAAGACAGGCGTTTGCATATGATATCGCAAGCATCATGCGAGACCTGCGGCGCATGGACGAAGCCAAGGCAATGGAGCAAAAATACAACATCAAATTGAAGCCAAAGACAAATTAGTAATGGTTCCTGACGACTACTAAGCTTAAGATGACTGACTGATCGCACGAATTCAAAGACAAATTAGAAATCATAGAACGCAAAGACACATCGATAACTTACTGACCAAGACTTATCGTGATCCTACTGACTGAGCAAAAGGAGTAAAGATGTTCGGTTTCGGCAAAAAGAAATCAAATTCCGCTGTCGACAATTTTCGCACTCATTTCGACAATGAGCATTTGGAAATGTCGCGAGCACGTTCAAAGTTGTATGCAAGAGTCAGCCATTACGGTAACTTGTTTGATGGCGAAGACTATGACGTCGATTTAAAAGCAGCCTATTTCAAGGGGCTCATGCATGGTGACGCAGTATCTTTCGGTCCGCTTCAGCTCGTAGGCACGCATTTCAACAATGAGTTTATGTGGAGTTGGAACAATGTCTCAATTCCTGCGGAAGCATATGCTGAGATAAAGCCGTTTGTAGAAGCAACAGCGGAACTCAAAGAATTAGCGACACAGCGAAAGTTTTCTTGCGATGCAGAATTCGCCGAAAAATTATCTCAATGGATTGCTGTTAGAAGTGGCTGGCTAGGTGCATTCGAGGCGCCATACGACACGACTATCACGTTTCTTCTCCTCAAGTTGACTTGCTTCAAGGATCATTCGTACGTACCGTCCGACAATATGTGGTGTTCATTTTGCGGACGGCTTAGAACTCAGGTGGCTAAAATCCTAGCCGCGTCACCTACGTGCGCAATATGCGATCTGTGTGTGGGAGATTTTTACAGCATTCAGCAAGAGCACACGGGCGCCGATGAGGCGAAAGAAAATTCGAGCGCCACTTTCACAGACATTCCGAACATGCCACCGTGCATCATATGTGGTGAAAGAGGAAGGCGAATTTTTTCAGAGTATGGTTCAGCGTGCGATGAATGTTTGAAGGCATGCCATGAGAGCATTGCCGCAAGTTAGTCTCAAACTTTTCACTAAATTTCAGTATCACGGTGAACAGATTTCTCATCAAGCTCAACGCCTAAGTCTCTAAGTTGATTCAATGCTCGCTCTTTTATCGTTTTTGTGGGGGCTGTTTTATAAACTTTCAGCCACAACTCAACCAGGCGATTCTGTGCTCGCTGCTTAATTTCCGGACTGGTCGAATTGTGATACATGCTGTCCCAAACATTGATTTCCTTGATCATTGAGGGGATTTTTGCTTCCAAAATATTCGCCTGACGCTCCAGCCAATCAGGAGCAGCTGGAAAACGCGCAGCCATTTTGTAGTATTTAGCAGCGCGATGTTCGTCATGGGCAAACAAAAACTGATTCATGCCTCCGATATATGGCAGCAGCCAGTTATCCGGATTGGCCGCGATTCCGCGATCAATTATTGCTGCGGCTGCAGCGCTTTGATTTTGGTCTCCCAGAGTTATGGCTGCAAAATAATACGCCGGCACGAAGTGTGGATCGATCGCCGTCAGCAATTCAAGATAACTTGCTGCTTTTTCTGAATGATCGCTCTGGCGACCTTTCTGATCGCCTATGTATTGAATGAACTCGAGCCAGTAATAATCGAATAGCAGATTATCAAAGCCAAGAGCTACAAGCTTTGCGGACTGAGCCCTGGGCAGATCAATGGCTGTAGTCACCGTGTCGTACCTACTAAGCGCTAAGTTTGCAGCACTTCGGAAGTAGCCGATCAGACAACACAAGAACACAAAAAGGCAAAGAAAAACCGCCTTCATTTCAAAAGCGCTCGCTTAGAGGAGTTGAAATGCAAGGCGGTAATTTATACATACCGAACAAGATTATTGGTTCGACAAAACCAGAGTTGTATTTGCGGAGGTTCCGCCAAGCGCTGCACCCGATTTACCACAACCAAGAATGGCATATGTAGTAGGAGGCGACGCACTCTCATAGACGACTTGTCCCTGACTTCCAAGTCCGGCCGGAGGAGCTGCAGCACGCAATGACTGAACAGTTCCGCTGAGGGAAGATGCTTTCGGCCACTCAGCGGCGTTGGTGAATGGATTTACAGGTCCTGCAGTGGCGGCTGTAGCACCGTCGCTCTTACCACCTGGGAAGTAGCTCTCATAGGCAGCGTCCACAGCGGTCGGGTATGTGCCACCGTTATCAGTGGCGAAAGCCTCAGCAGCGATTTGCGCAGTACGCATATTCGCTTTTACTGACGCTTCACGAGCTTTGTCTTGCGCGCCAATGAAGTTCGGTAGCGCAATCGCAGCCAAGATGCCGATGATGATTACTACAACCAGCAACTCGATAAGGGTAAAACCCTTCGCGTTGCGCACCAACTTTTTACTAACTCGCATGTCTATCCCTCTCAGTTCAGTCCCCAGAATGATTGTAGCCCTTTGTTCGGCCCTGTTGCCGTAGATTAAACCCGAAGTGGTTCCGGGTCCTCAGATTTGGGTCAGGCAGCGAACCAGCCTTAAGTATACCTAAGGATGCCCAACCTCGTTTTGAAAATAACGCCCATTCGAATATCTATAAAAAGTCTCGAGAAGTCACCCTATAGAGTGATTCAGCACCTCGGACTCAATCACCCAAAAGATTCAAAAGCGCATTACAATGTCAATTATGGAGAAAGCAACGGTGGAAACAGGGGCGCTTGCATGGGCGCATCCGCTGGTTCGAGACTGGTTTGTGGACAAATTCGGGTCCGCAACCGAGCCTCAAGAGCAGGGCTGGCCGCACATTTTAGCCGGCCGGACCACTCTCATTTCAGCGCCCACAGGTTCCGGTAAGACCCTGGCAGCCTTCCTTGCCTGTATAGACCGCCTTGTTCGCCTGGCAGTGACAGATAATCTGGGCGACAAGACGTCCGTAGTCTATGTGTCACCACTCAAGGCGCTCAGCAACGACATACAAAAGAATCTGGATGCGCCGCTAGCGGAAATCAAAGAACTGGCCGAGTTGCGCGGCATAACCATGGCTGAGATTCGCACAGCCGTTCGCACCGGCGACACGCTTATGAAAGAGCGCCAGTCGATGTTGAAGAAACACCCGCACATTCTGGTGACAACGCCCGAATCATTATTTATATTGCTGACGGCGGAAAAAAGCAGAGAGCTGCTGGCAAATGTTGAGACGGTTATCGTCGACGAAATCCACGCTGTAGCAGATGACAAACGGGGTTCGCATCTCGCGCTGTCGCTCGAACGACTGGACAAAGTGACTAATAAAAAGCCGAATCGTATTGGTTTATCAGCCACACAAAATCCAATTGAGCTGGTCGCACAATTTTTGACGGGCACATGCGGCCTAAGCAGGGACGGTGAGAGTACAGACAGCCCGGGCGCGATAACGGGTCTGGGCATACACGAGCCGAGCGTGGACGGTCCGGGCACAAATGGTCCGGGCACGAAAGGTCCGGGCAAGTCCGATTCAAAAAACATTTCAGCGCCGGTAGTAGTCAATGTCGGTCATCGCCGAAAAATGGACATTGCCATCGAGCTTCCCACCCAACCTCTGCAGCCGGTCGCATCACAAGAGCTATCAGCGGAGAATTTCGACCGCATCGCTGAGCTTGTGAACACTCATCGCTCTACACTCGTATTCGTCAACACGCGCAAGCAAGCTGAGCGGGTAGCTATGCACCTGGCGGCGCGAGTTGGGGAAGATGAAGTTGCCTGCCATCACGGCAGTCTGTCGAGACAGATCAGGCTAGCAGCAGAAACACGTTTGAAGAATGGCGAAATTAAGGTGCTCGTCGCTACGGCATCACTCGAATTAGGTATCGACGTCGGGTTTGTCGATCTCGTCTGCCAGGTGAACGGTGTCAAAACAATCGCTACAGCCTTGCAGCGAATTGGTCGAGCTGGTCACTGGCGCGGGGCCATTCCAAAGGGGCGCCTGTTTCCATATACAAGAGATGAGCTGGTCGAAAGTGCGGCGCTCGTAAGAGCGATCAAACATAACGATCTGGATAGGTTAGTAATTCCTGAAAACAGCATCGACATTCTGGCTCAGCAGATAGTGGCGATGGCTGCCGTTGAAGACTTGCACGAAGACCAGCTCTTCGATGATGTCAGAAAAGCGTATCCATATAGAAATTTGAGTCGCGAAAAATTCGATCAGGTCATTCAGATGCTGTCAGACGGAATATCGGCTCGGCGCGGTCGATATGGTGCTTATCTGATGCGGGACCAGGTCAACGGCAAGTTGAGCGCCAGGCGCGGTGCCCGACTGGCAGCGATCACCAGCGGCGGTGCCATTCCAGAAAGCGCGCTTTATGGAGTAGTAGCGGAACCAGACGGTGTTTCGGTTGGCACGCTGGATGAACACTTCGCCATCGACAGCCATCGCGGCGATGTAATTCTACTCGGCAGTACATCCTGGCGAATTCGTCGCATCGACAACGTAGCAGGCAAAGTTTACGTCGAGGACGCACATGGCGCCGCGCCGTCGGTGCCTTTCTGGTTCGGTGAGGCACCAGCACGATCTGATGAACTTTCACACCACGTCTCTGAACTTCGTCGAAAAATTGATGAGATGACAAAAGATGTTCCTGTAGATTTCGGAGTGCATACGAAAAAAACAGCGCAGATCCTTCAAACCATAGAATGGATCAAGGAAGAATGCGGCGTAAATGACTCAGGCGCCGAACAGCTAATTGAATACATCGTCCAGGGTCGTGCCATTCTCGGCGCGGTACCAACCACCAAACAGATCGTCGCCGAGCGATTTTTCGACGAAGGCGGTGGAATGCAGCTGATCCTGCATGCTCCTTTCGGTGGTCGCATCAACAGAGCCTGGGGGCTGGCATTACGGAAAAAATTCTGCCGCAATTTCAACCTGGAGCTGCAAGCAGCTGCAACCGAAGACGGTATCAGTATCGCGCTTGCCGAGCAGCACAGTTTTCCGCTCGGCGACGTGTTCTATTACCTCTCCACTGAGAATGTAAAACACACGCTCGAGCAGGCGGCGCTGCAAGGTCCAATATTTGCTACTCGATGGAAGTGGGACGCCATGCGCTCTCTGGCTCTATTGCGCTTTATGGGCGGCAAGAAGGTGCCACCTTATCTGCAACGCTTGCGTTCTGACGATCTGCTCTCGGCAGTGTTTCCCGGCGCTGCCGCCTGCCGGGACAACACTCCCGGCGATGTCGAGATACCCAATCATCCGCTTATCGAAGAAGTAATGAAGGATGTTCTGACGGAAGCCATGGATCTGGAAGGGCTTGAAAATATTCTCAAAAATATTCGCAGCGGCGAAATAAAGTGTGTAGCAGTAGACACTCCAACACCTTCCCAATTTGCTGCTGAAATCATCAATGCCAATGTCTATGCCTATCTCGATGATGCAGGCGTAGAAGAAAGACGCACTCGGGCAGTCGAGATGAGAAGGGTTCTGCCAAACTCGGTGCTTGGAGAACTGGGCAAACTCGATCCAAATGCCATCACCAAAGTCGTTGAACAAGCCTGGCCGGACGTTCGCAACGCAGACGAATTGCACGACTTGCTCAAATCAGTGATTGCCATTCCAGAGACGAACAGCAGATTACCTGCGCAGCCTCAAAGGGAATGGCAGCAATATTTCGAATCGCTCAAAGCAACAAAACGCGCTACCAGGCTCATTATCGGAGCGGCTCATCTGTGGGTATGCACGGAGCGATTGCAAACAGCCAGAATGATCTGGCCTGATGCAAAAATTGAAACCGAAGTAACAGCCATAGGAGAAGCTCCGGCCGACAGATCCATAGCAGTATCATCGGCGGTGCGAGGCTGGATGCAGGTGATTGGTCCGGTAATGGTTGATGACATAGCGGAGCTGCTCGTTCTATCAAAGCGTGATGTAGAGATTGCCTTCATTCAGCTCGAATCTGAAGGGGGTATTCTCAGAGGGCAGTTTAGCGACCGGGTTCAGCTTTCCAATGTAGTGCAGGGTCTCGCGTCGCTCGAAATCTCCGCCTACGAATGGTGCGAGCGTCGACTGCTGGCAAAAATTCACAAATTGACAATCAGCGGCTTGCGTCAAAAAGTCGAGCCGGTGACCGCTGGCGCCTATGTTCGCTGGCTTGCGGCATGGCAGCATCTAGCACCGGGCACGCAGTTGGCCGGCGAACGAGGATTACTCGAAGTTTTACGCCAGTTGCAAGGTTTCGAAATTCCAGCTAACGCCTGGGAGAAAGACGTGCTAGCCAGGCGAGTACGCAACTACAGCTCGGACATGCTCGACAAACTGTGCATGAAAGGTGCTGTTGGCTGGGGGCGCCTCAGTATGCATCCGGCACTGGCGGCAACCGAAGAACCTGCTCCTGCGCCTCTCGATGCACGAAAGACGGCATCTGGCAAAGCACAGCCGATTCCGATTTCTGTGGGCGCAGAGCGGAAAAGTGCCCGAACAAAATTCCACAAAACGCTCTCCGGCGACGACAACCAGGGTGTCGGAGAAGTTCTCACTCTCACGCCCGGAGCGATAAAACGCATCATTCCAACGAGCGTTGCGCCCATTACATTCTTTGTCCGAGATGATGCCGACTGGATGCAGACCCTGCCGAAATCAGCCATCAATGCCGATCTTTCAGGTCTGAGCTCGGCCGCGCAGGCAGTGCATCAATTCTTGCAGCAACGCGGCGCCAGCTTCTTCGCCGATATCGTGCGCGGCACCGGACTGCTCAAAGCGCAAGTCGAAACTGGATTATGGGAACTGGTTACAGGCGGACTGGTGACAGCAGACGGCTTCGACAATCTGCGCTCACTAATTGATCCCAAACGCCGCAGCGGACCACGAGCCAAGCGCTTCCGCGATAACTACGGGCGTTGGACACTTTTGCACACCGATTACAACATCGAAAAAGCAAAGGGACTCGAGGCAATGTGCAAAGTTTTGCTGGCACGTTACGGAGTAGTTTTCCGAGATGTCTGCCGACGCGAAACGAACCTTCCTCCCTGGCGCGAGTTGCTGTCAGTATTTCGTCATATGGAAGATCGCGGCGAGGTCCGCGGCGGGCGATTTGTAAATGGCTTCATCGGTGAACAGTTTGCATTACCTGAGGCGGCCGATTCATTGCGCGCATCAAAGAACAAGCAACCATCAGACGAGACCATCTCAGCATGCGCAGCCGATCCATTAAACATGATCGGAATAATTTTGCCGGGTGACAAAGTAAGTGGAGCTTCTAAGAAGAACATCGAAATATCTTGCTGAGATACTCGAAACAAAAACGTGCCGCTCGCTTTGAGCAGCACGTTTGAAACTTTTCGAAGAAAGGCAGTTAGTGCTTAGACTGTAGCCAATTCGCGTTCGGCAGCTTTGTGACGGTCATGAGCGGCACGACGAGGGCGATTCAAATGGTCCATGAAACGACGGTGTGCCAGGGTGTCGATCTGATTTTGTGATGTCTTATCTGGAACAGACAAAACAAATTCGTCTGGCTTTTGTGTTTTTGGTTTGTGGGCAAACTTGCCTACTAGATAGAGGTAACCACCGCGAGTTGCATAGACGTAATGGATCATGTTGCCTGCCTTTCTGACTAACTGCCGGGATTTGATGTAGTCAGCTTCATAATAGCGTGAACGCAGAAAAGTTGCTGGGTCACAGCTGCGAACCGCACATACTGTACACCATGTCATGGTATGTGCGAAGTGCTATTTCAAGAGGAATAATAACAATGTCTAAAGCTTTGCCTTCGTATTGCAAAGACCAGCTTTTCATGCGGTTCTTCACCAGGCAGCTATTTATTTAGTTTCGCTCAGAATCGGCACGAGATCCTCGCCGACAAGCACGGTGACAGCACTTTGTATATCTCCCACCGAGGCATTAACAATCTCTCCCTGAACGCCAAGGTCCATCATGACTTGCTCGGCATCATCCGGATTTCCCTTCTGTGCAATCACTCTCGTCCTCTGAAACGGTCCGATTTTGCTGGCTGATTGCTTGACGGTGACGATGTAACCCTTTCGTTGCAAAATCTTTGCAACCTTGAATGCCTCACCAGGCGTGGAACTCGCGTTCTGAATAGTGATATGTATTTCGTTACGCAATGACGTTACAAAACTAGACCCCATCAAACGGCTGACGATATTTCGTACCTCTGAGCTGCTGGAACTCCAGCCGTTGCCGGCGAAGTCGCCCGGCAGAAGCATCATCTGCTGATTTTTCTTGGGTACGGCGCGGGCAAAAGTAGCCATTGAAATCATCTCGCTGCTTGTCATATCTGTAGACATGTATTGAGAGGCAATCTCCATAAGCTTCGGAAGATGGCTCCACGACTCAGGTTGAATTGCTTTTGCCAGCACTGCGCGTATAAAGATTTGTTGCCGCTGCACTCGCCCGATGTCTCCCAGCGCATCATGGCGGAAGCGCACGAATCCCATCGCCTGGTTCCCGGTGAGCGTGTGTGGTCCCGGTTCGAGGTCGATCTTGAGCTTGGCGGTCCAATCCATATATTTCATTTTCTGGGGAACATCGACTGTGATTCCGCCCAGTTCATTGACCAGATCGACCAGCCCGTGCACATTCAGGACCACGTAATGGTCGATTGGAATCTGCAAGAAGTTGCTCACAGTGCGAACCGCCAGGTTTGGACCGCCAATGGCGTTGGCAGCATTGATCTTCTGGGTGCCGTTATCAGGTATCGGCACTTCAGTGTCGCGGGGAATCGAGAGAATACTGAGCGTGTCGCGGACAGGGTCGAGGCGGCAGACCATGATCGTATCCGAACGACCAGTGAAGGCATTTTGATCGATTTTCTTGTTGCTATGACGCCCGAGATCGGTATAGACGACGTCAGTGCCGAGCAAAAGAACCGTAGTCGGCTGCGTCAAACTGCCGACGCGCAGCGCAGATGGTATCAATGTCGGCTTGAAATAAAGCGTCAGAATGTAGCCGATGATGACACCTACAACGGCACAGACGATCAAAACAAAAGTCCAATTTGTCGGTCGCAAAACAGAATTCCTAAGGGCGCTCTGAGCTATTATAGGTCCTGAAAATGATCGTTGCCCAAATCAAGTGCCACAGCCAGAGTCGAGTGAGATGATTCCAAGGTTACATAAGACAAACAAAATACTTGCCATCAATTTTGGAGGCATCGGCGATGAAGTCTTGTTTTTGCCGACGCTGAAGACACTGCGCCAGGCATATCCAAAGGCGCACATCACGCTGCTGCTGGAACCGCGCTCACGCTCAATCGAACAAATCACCGATCTGATCGATGCCACCATTACCTTCGACATCAAAAAACGTCCTCTCTATCTGGCCGATATAGTCGAACTGGTAAGACTGCTGCAAGACGGAGAGTACGAGCTGATTTTATCGTCGGGAAGTTCAAAGATGGTTTCTATCTTGCTCTTTCTGGGCGGCGCAAACTGGCGCATCGGCTATGACTCGGGTCCACTCTCGCGAATGCTTTTGACGCATCCGGTCAAACTAAACCGAGAGCAATACGCATCAGATATGTATCACGACCTCGCCGTCGGGCTGGATCCCTCCGCCGCTAGAAACGGCACAGGCACTATTCCTGAGATACATATTCCGCAAGAGAGCCTGGCGCGCATGGAAGAATTCCTGCGCACTAGCGATACCAAATCCGGTGCCAGAAAAATTCTCTTGCACCCAGGTACCAGCCGTCTTGCTGTCGAAAAAGGAATAATCAAAACCTGGGAAATCAACGACTGGATTGAGTTCATTAAAAAGCTTGACCGTGACCCTGATTGCCAGCCGATTCTCGCTGGCGGTCCAGACGACACTGAGATCATCAAAGAAATTCAGGCAGGCTTGCCGTCAAACACGCGTCTTATCTCTTCAGCCGGCAAGACCAAGAGCCTGGCTGACTTGGCGGCATTGACAAAGCTTTCCGACGTGCTCGTCTGCGTCGATTCCGCCCCTATGCACATCGCCGTGGGCGCAAGAAAGCCTGTCGTCGCGATGTTCGGACCAACAGACGAAGCAAAGCTCCTGCCCAAACACCCGCATTTTGTCGCTTTGCGGGCCGCTACTGCTTCCCAGCCGACTCTAGCCGTTCGCGGCGTTCAGCTTCCGCCAGATACTGTGTACCAGTCTGTGCGGTGCTTATTGACGGAATTGAAAGACCAAGAAAGCTCTCTGGCACTTCACCATTAACGAGCAGCTCGCCTTCCTCTCCAATAACTGAGATGAGAGCGTTGACCATTTTAGGGTCAAACTGCGTGCCTGACTTTTCGCGCAGCTCTTTCAGCGCCCGATGATGCCCGATTGCCTTGCGATAAGGGCGATCTGTGGTCATCGCGTCATACGCGTCGGCAACGAGAATGATGCGAGCGCCGAGCGGAATTTCGTCCCCCTTCAGCCCATCAGGGTAGCCGGAGCCATCCAGGAATTCGTGGTGATGCAAAACATATTCCCGAGCCCGCACCAGGCAGCTCAGCTCACCAATGATTTGAGCGCTCTTAATGGGGTGCTCGGACATGATTTTATGTTCTTCTTCAGTCAATTTGGCGGGCTTCCAGAGAATCGACTCGGGCACGCCGATTTTGCCGATGTCGTGCAGAACGCCGGCCAGCTCGACATCTTTCAAAGTTTCAGTGGGCAGTCCCAGGGCTCGACCGATCAGCACAGCGAACCGGCTGACGCGCAGACTGTGACCGGAAGTGTAATCGCACTTGGCGTCGAGAGCATCGGCCAGGGCGCGAATGGCGCCGGTGGAAAGCTCTTCCAACTGCATGAAGGCTTCTTTCAGCTCAGCGATCAGTCTGATGTTGTTTTCCTTCAGCTCATAAGTCTCAAGCGCCCGCTTGACTGTCAGCCTTAGCTCATCAGCATCCCACGGTTTGGGAATGTACTTGTAGACGTGACCGGCGTTGATGGCGTCAATGAGCGCCTGCACGTCGGTGTAGCCGGTGATCAAAATTTTGATTGCGTCAGGGCGAATCTCAATAGACTTCTCCAGAAGCTGGACGCCCGTCATGACCGGCATGCGCTGGTCGGTGATAATCAAACTGATGTCATGCTCGTTCAAGACCTTGATGGCTTCCTCGCCACCCATGCACATGAACGCTTCATGCTCGTCGCCCAGTACGCGGTTAAGTAACCTGACATTGGCTATTTCGTCATCAACGAGCAGAATTTTGTGTCGCCGTGCCATCCAGTGCTCTCCGTGAGGCGTTTGCCAACCGAACCCGATTTACTTAGTCTGGGTCATAAGCCGATTCTTGTACAGACCTGACGAGATCGGAAGCGCGGGCATAAATGGGAATTTCCACCCTGAAGGTTGTGCCTTCATCCGGCGATGATTCGCAATAGATCTGCCCGCCATGCCGCTCCATAATGGAATGGCAGATCGACAAACCCAACCCCGTGCCCTGACCAACCGGTTTGGTCGTAAAGAAAGGTTCGAAGATTTTACTCTGAACTTCGGGTTTAATACCAGGCCCATTGTCAGAAATTGAGGCTACAACTTTATTGTTCTCCACCTCAGTCCGAATCTTCACCAGCGGCTCCGAGACCGAACCCAGGGCCTGCGCGGCGTTCGAGAGCAAGTTCATCCAGACTTGATTGAGCTGCCCGGGATAACAAAGTATGGGCGGAATGTTTGCAAAGTCAGTTTCAACCGGTATCTTGTCACGCCCGTAAAACTCCGACAAAATTTTCAATGTAGACTCGATGCCTTCCTGGATGGAAGCTTCTTTCAACTCAGCTTCGTCGAGACGGCTGAAACTGCGCAGATTTCGGATGATGTGCCTGATGCGATCGGCTCCATCATTGAGATCAGCGAGAATGTTGTCGAGGTCGGTGACGAGAAAGTCGTATTTGAGGGTCCTTTTCAATCCGTCAAACTCTGCTTTCTGCTCGCTCTCGATTTTGTCTACGATGCTGATAATTTTCTTGAGATCGTCGAAATACTCACGCAGATAGGGCAGATTGCCGTGCACAAAGTTGATGGGATTGTTCAACTCGTGCGCTATGCCGGCGACCAGTCGACCCAGGGAAGCCATCTTCTCTTGATGGATGAGCTGTGACTGAACGGTTCGCAGTTCGGAGTTTTTGGCATCGAGGTTGAGGTTTTTCTGCAAAAGATCTTTGTTCTTTCTCGAAAGCTGGTCCACCAGCTCCGCGTGCTCGATGGCAACCACTACCTGCCCGGCTACAGATTTGATCAAATCCAGCTCAGAGGCACTCCACTGCCGCTTGCTGTCGCGGTCACCGATCAGCAGAACACCCTTTGACTCGTCCGCATACATCATCGGCTGAATGACAAGATGGGAGAAATTGAGCTTCTCGACTTCTTCCTTGATCGGCTTGAATGTCTCATTCTCAGCCGGATTATCGAACACGAAGACTTTGAGCAGATTGTTTGTGACAGGGTCGCGCTCGTAAGTCGATTTGTGTTCGAGAACAAATGCACAAACGACGGAATTGAAGATACCGCGCGCCTCTCCGGTATCCGACTTCAAAGATGAGCTGATCGATTCGCACACCACTGGTGGTTCATCAGGGTATGAGCTGTGACAGACGATGGCGCAACTGCTTACCTGAAGAGCGCGTCCCAGCTCATCTACAGCGGTTTCAAAGATCTGATTGAGATCGAGGGTGCTCCGCAGCGCTGAATTAATCGAGTTGATGAGAATTTCGCGAGCAGCCTGACCCTTCACCTCGGCGACCAGTGCTTCGTTGGCCTTGAGCTGCTCTCTCAGCCTGTTTGCACCTTGCTCAGCCAATCCCGACATATACTCGCAAAAACGCCCCCAGATGAAGGCAACACTGACCAGCAACGTACTGCGACCGAGAATGCGGCGCCAGAGTTGCTGCGAATAAGCTGCTGCCAGACCGCTCGTTTTGTCAGGCTCGAGCAAGTAGGGCAAGAGACTGGCGTTTTCGGCAAGCAGCAAACCAACATACGAGAAAGACACGAACATTGCGGTGCGGGTGATGCCCTCACGCCCGAAAGTGTAGCTGGAAAGCAGAATCGGCAGCAGGTACAAAACGTACAAGTCAGACTCAACACCGCGCGTGATGTGCACGAGGGCGGTCAAAGCCAGAACATCGATAGCAATCATCACCGCATTCAATACCATTAAGCGTTGATCGGTAACGGCGAACCGGGACCTGAGCGCCCCCAGAAGCGCAAGCCCGGAGATAATCAGAATGGAAACAGTTACGACGGTAACAGGCTGATAGTCAAAGTCTGAGTGAGTAAAGAGATTGATGCCAATCGAGATGATCATGCCCACTGCGGCGAAAGCAAGCCGGAAGAAAAGCAATTTCTCAGTCTTGAGGTAGAGGTCCGAAACTGGCTCTAATACAATGATCTCTTCGGACACGATTACATGTACTCCGAAGCTCGCTTGAACACTTCTGCTGCTTCACCGAAGCGACCCAGCGTCTTGAGAGCGGCGCCCCATGCCTCGTAGACGTCTGCATCGTAGGGGTCAATTTCCGACGCCTTGGCGTATTTTTCCAGCGCCAGCTCGTGCATCCCCAACAATGAAAGGCTCTTGCCCCAGGAATAGTAGAGCACAGCGTCTCCATCGAACGTCGTGGAAGCGACTCGAAACAATTCATCAGCCTCGACGAATCGCCCCTGCGCCAGACAAATCTGCCCCATGAGCACGAGCGCAGGACCATTACCCGGGTCGACAGCCAACATCGCTTCCAGCAGACCCATTGCTTCAGGCAGTTTATTCTGAGCGCGATAAGCCCTGGCCAGACTGAGTTTCGCATCTGCATCCATAGGCACGATTTCAAGCAACTTCATGGAACGGTCCATCACTTGTTCATAGTGAGAAGCGCGCAATAAGACTTCAATCGTCTCCTTCTCGGGAAGCAGGCATTTTGGATCGCGCGAAACAGCTTCGCGATATTCAAGTAATGCGGCATCAGATCTACCTACCGCTTCCAAACTGCGAGCCAGATGCAGATGACCGAGCGCATAATCGCGATTGAGAGCAAGGCACTGCGTGAATTTATCTATAGCCTCAGGATGCTGATTATTCAGAGCGAAACAGACACCCAATCCATCCAGCGCCATGTAATTTGTCGAATTGGAATAGAGAGACTTTTCAAAAAATTCCTGCGCCGCCTGGCTATTGCCGAGAGCGAGATTGGCATAGCCAAGCCAAAAATCAAGTTCAGAGCTTTTTGCGCCTTTGTTCTGAAGTTGCTGCAAACGTTCGAGCGATTCGGAGTAGCGACCGACCATCAAATATGTGATGGCGCTGTTCAAGGCGATTTCCAGTTGATCAGGATTGATTTGCAAAGCCTTATCGAAAGCTTCGGCAGCCATCTCGAACTCCTGCAAGGAGTTGCGCACCAGCCCTAAATTCAGGTGCGCCTGCGAGAAATTCGGATCTACATCGACGGCATAAACAAGCTTCTCAGCGGCTTCATCGATGCGATTGGCGCGATATAGATTGACGCCCCAATCGTTGTAAGTGACAGCTCGCTCCTTGGCTGAGAGCACGCGAGTCGTGACGCCGACTGCTTCCTGATAGTGCCTGATTGCTTCTTCTACCTGTCCGAGCTGCACCAGCGCTGATGCCCAGTTGCGCTGCACGACGGCAAGCGAATTGTCGACGCTCCAGGCTTTGGCAAAACACTGCACGGCGTCTTCGTACTTGCCCATCGCGGCAAGGGTGACGCCCAGTCCGTTGTAAGCTTCTCCCAGGTTGGGCGCAACGTTGCACGCCTGCTGAAAATATTTGACGGCATCGACAAACTGTCCCTGGTTGAAGCACGCCACCGCAGCCTGATAATAGGCGGAAGTCATCTGCGGATTACACTTGATCGCCTGATTAAATTGTCCTAGCGCCCCGCTCAATTTGCCCATTGCAACGAGAGCCAGACCCCAGTGCATATGCCCGACAGCAAAATTCTCTTTGCGCTCACAGGCTTCGCGAAACTCAGGCATCGCCTCTTGCGGGCGATCTTCCTTGAGCAGCGTCAGCCCGAGATGATAATGAGCTTCCGGATTGTCGGCGTAAATTGACAGCGACGTCTTAAGGTGAATTTCCGCGTCCGCATATCGACCCATATTGAAGCAGAGCACTCCCAGCTCGTACTCGATCTGGGGGTCATTGGGCTGCTGCTGCGCGAAACGGTTTAGCGTCGAATAAGCCTCGTCCCACCTCTGTTGAGAGATGAGATCGTTGACTACAGTCATTACGTTGGTTGCCATTTAGTAAATGATATCGATCGCTAACACCTATTCAAGTGGGCTGCTTTCTTGAGCCACCCAGCTTTTCCATGCCCTCATCCTATATTCTTGGAATCTACATGAACATGACAATATAAGAATAGCCGAGAAATCACCCTTTCGAGCGCTAGAAGAGCAGCATGGAGCTAATTTCACCGCCAGAGTGGCGCTGCGGGCAAAGGTCGCCTTGACTGCCAATGGTTGCGACTTCAGCGCAAATACTTGCGACTTCAGCGCCAGAAGTAAAGGAAGCCCAAAACGCCCAGACACAAAATGAATTGAGCGATCCAGAACATCACTACCACTTGCCACTCGGCGACACCCTTTTCGCCAAGGACGGCTTCGAAGTGATGGTGGAGGGGTGCCATGCGAAAGATTCGTTTGCCTTCCCCGGGCAGCTTATGCGTCAGCTTGTAGATTACAAGTTGCGGAGTCGACATCGGCTTTTCAGGCGTGTATGGCTTGGTCAGCTTGTAGTATGAAACCTGTGCCATCACTGACAGTGCCTCGGCAATATAAATGAGCGAGAGCGGAACAAACCAGATCACAATGCCACCGGCGATGACGAGAGCCGCCATGATACCGCCGATGAACAAGCTGCCTGTGTCGCCCATGAACACTGCAGCCGGGTTGCGGTTCCAGAGCAGGAAGCCCATCACGGCTCCCGCCATGATGGCCGACATAACAGCAAAATTGGTTTGCCCAGTAGCGAGAAAGATAAAAACCATGGTGGCAAACACAAGTGAGCTCGTGCCCGCGGCCAGACCGTCCATGCCGTCGTGCAAGTTGACTGCGTTTGATGTTGCGGCCGTGAGGAAGGCACCAAAAATCAGATAAAAGAAGAGCCCGGCATGATGCCCCTGCACGAATACCGTCGAAGGCGCCGTAACGGTATGAGCGGGAAAGTATAGGGTGGTTCCGGTTTGGTACAACAAAAAACCCAGCCCCAGTCCAACTACCGTTTCAATGCCCAGCCTGACTTTTCCAGAGACGCCTTTGTTGGCTTTCTGCATGACTTTAGCCATATCGTCGAGAAGCCCGACAATACCGCAAACCAGACCCCAGACGAAAACCAGAGCCACATATTTATCCAGGGCTTTTTCGAAGCAGACCATCCAGATCACCATAGTGATGAAACTGGCTAAGATTATGCAAACACCACCCGATGTCGGAGTCTTGGCTTTGTGTGCGTGACTCTTCGGTCCATCTTCGCGCAAATACTGCTGAATCTGGAATTTTTTCAGCCAACCGATATATGGATACAGGAGCACAGACGATATCGCCAGCGATACCAGAGCCAACAACGGCAGGTGCGGAGATTCAGTGTATCCAGGCAAATAATTCAAAACGTGTTCTTTCGACGATAGAGAAATTAGTTTCTATCTTAGTCGAAAAAAAACGAAAAACCAGCCATCTATCCTAATCAAGATAGAAATTAGTGACTAATTTACGATGATCTTTGGCGTAGCTTACAGACTCTAACAATGTGTGGCTTGTGTGATACAGGAAGCATATAGTCTGCTGTGCACGGTCGATAATTTCGTGGTTGCAGATCTTACTTGCATCAGCCAGCGTCATTGTGCGACGTTCCGGATATTCAGTTATGTTTTTGATGCCGATCAACAGGTCTTGCACTTCACTGGGCTGCTGACCGAGCGTCTGTGGCAAAATCACTTCCAGGCGATCTGGGTTGGCGCGTTGAGCTCCACGAATCACCGCCATGTTGCAACCGTTGGCACCACCACTGGTGACGACCTGGTTGCCTGACAGCACGAGTGCATAGCTGAGCATCTCGACGAGTTGTTGGTGAGGCAAGGGCAGGTTGCGCGTTCCGATTATCGCCACTCGCCGTGGTCCGGATTGCTGAATGAGGAGCAGCTCGCTGGCTAGCTCATCAACTGTAGGAATGGTCGCGGCGGATGGTTCTAATGGCATATGTTTTTGTACCAGTCTGGATTACCGTGATAAGATCTTATTTGATAGCCCGCCCCTAGATTACCTGTATTAGCGAGTCTTAGGCTGTCTGACGTCTGTGCTGTTTACAAGTTTTAATCAACAGCTTGGCTGTTCTTGTCACACAATTATTTCGGACAGCAGGTCTCACTGAGTATATAGAATTTACGCAAGTTTCTTATTGAATTCGCGCAAAAGCAGGCTTGGGAAGGATTACCGGTCGGAATCATAGCATGATTCCGGACTGCGGCATGTCATGAGCAGTTAATCGGCGACTATCGTTAAGGGGACACATCACATATATGAGCACAGGCGTCGTGGCAAATTCGAACTCGGCCTATCCAGCGAACCAAGATCTGCTGGCAAATTTGAACCCGCAGCAGGCGGAAGCCGTGTCACTCAAGTGGGGACCGGCGCTGGTCATAGCTGGGGCAGGCAGCGGTAAGACAACCGTCCTGACGCGCCGCATCGCCTACCTGATATCAGAACTGGGTCAAGACCCCGAAACGATCCTTGCCGTCACCTTCACAAACAAGGCTGCAGGCGAGATGAAAGCCCGTGTTGAAAAGATAGTCGGTTTCGACCAGGCTCGCCGCATCACTATCGGCACTTTCCACAGCGTCTGCGCCAGAATCTTGCGCCGCGAAATTGACGAATATCAGACCGCCGAAGGTTTCAAATGGACCAACAATTTCGTCATCTACGACGAGACTGACACCGTAAATATCATCAAAGGCGTAATCAAACGCATGAACCTGGACGAAAAGGTCTTCGTTCCAAAGAGCACGCGCTACGAAATTTCTGCCTTGAAAAACGACGGCATTACGTCGTCCAAATATGCATCGTCAGCTCGCTCTTATAAAGAGCAGCGAATTTCGGAAATCTATACAGCCTACCAATCTGAACTGGCGCGCAATAACGCGATGGACTTCGACGATTTGATTTTGATCTTCACTGAGTTGATGAAAACAAATTCCAACTGCCTGGCAAGATTGCGACAACGCTTCCGCCACATCCTGGTCGACGAGTTCCAGGACACAAACAAATCGCAAGCAGATCTGGTTGAAATGATTGCGGGGCCGACGTCGCATCAGAAAATAGATGAGCACAACAACTGGGAAGAACGAACTCTCATGGTGGTTGGCGATGTTGACCAGTCGATTTATTCCTGGCGCAAAGCCGATTTCAAAATCTTGCTTGGCTTCCAGAACGACTACAAAATGGCAACGATGATCAAGCTGGAAGAGAACTACAGATCGACCAGCACAATTCTGGAAGTAGCCAACAGCATCATCGAAAACAACACGGAGCGCCTGGAAAAGGTCTTGCGCTGTAACAAGGGGCAGGGGTCAAAAGCTCAGTGCTATGAAGCGCAGGACGAAATCGATGAAGCGCACTATGTCGTAGAAGAGCTCAAACGCTTAAAAGCCCGCGGCAAAACGCTCTCGGAATGCGTCATTCTCTATCGAACCAATGCACAAAGCCGAGCCATTGAAGAAGTTCTGGTGCGCAGCCATATGCCTTACACGCTGATCGGCTCGACTCGATTCTATGAACGCACCGAAATCAAAGACATGATTGCTTACTTGAAGTTGGTCTACAACTCGAAAGACGGTCAAGCCTTGAATCGCGCCATCAACACTCCCAAGCGCGGCATCGGCAAAACCACTCTCGAGAAGGTTCAGTCGTTTGCAGAAGAGCACAACATCAGCATGTTGGAAGCTTGCGAATCGGCGCTGCAAATTCGCGACCTGTCACCGAAGGCCCAACAAGGTTTGACCGAGTTTGCCGGTCAAGTGCGCCGCTGGCAAAATGCCGCCACGGTTGGCTCAGTCTCAGAGCTGCTTCAATTGATCATCGCCGACATTCGCTATATCGAAAAATTGGAGCAGGAAGCGAAAGAATCAAAAGATGAACTGGCACTCGGACGCATCGAAAACGTACAGGAATTCGTCAACGTCGCAAAAGAATTCGAAGACATTGCCGATGAGCCTGACTTAGACTCATTCTTGACACGCATTTCGCTCGTCAGCGATCTGGACGCAGTCAAGATGGACGAAGACACAATCAAGCTGATGACGTTGCACGGCGCCAAGGGCTTGGAATTCTCAGTTGTCTTTTTAATGGGATTGGAAGAAGGTCTCTTCCCTCACATCCGTTCTCTCGACTCACCCTCCGCCATGGAAGAAGAGCGGCGACTGATGTACGTAGGCGTCACACGAGCCGCTGATTTGCTCTACATGACGCTTTCTCGCAAACGCATGCTGATGCAACGAGGAGCAGGCGCAAGCTTTAGCTCGTCATACACCATTCCAAGCCGTTTTCTGAAGGAAATCACGCCTGGTCTCGTGCAAGGATTCTATCCAACGCCGGCCTCAGATCCATCTGATTATTCGAGGGAAGGCGAGTTCGGAAGAAGCGGCAATTACAACACCGGGCGTGGTGGCTTCGGCAATCGCGGCGGCGGTGGCTATCAGGATGACTACAGTGATAGCGGTAACCAGGAATCGCGCGGCGGCTATCGTGGACGCGACAACTCGTATGACGGCGGCGGCTCCAAATATGGTGACAACTCCGGCTATGGACGCGGCGGTGGTGGTTACGGCGGTGGCGGAGGCGGATATGGCGCTGGCGGCGGCAACCGCGGCGGAAGCAACTCTGGATATGGAAATCGCGGAGGCGGAGGCTACGGCGGTGGCGGTGGTTACGGCGGCGGCGGCAACTCCGGCTATGGAAACCGAGGCGGTGGATATGCAAACCGCAACGGCGCCCCCAGCTCTGGTTACGGACAGACGCAGGGCAGCAACAGTCCGGCACACTCAAAATACACTCCCAACCAGAACAGGCAACCTAATGGCGAGCGGCCACGAGTTCTACGTCCGGGCGAAACTCAAAATGATCCGCGCTACGCCTCAAGCAACCCTCGTGAGAACGATGCGATGAGACCGGCTGGTCCCGCCGAAACTTTCGAAAAATTGTCGATCGGCGATTCAGTACAACACGTCAAATTCGGCACAGGCAAAGTAGTGCAAATCATCGGAGACAAAGGAAAAGAACTCTACAACGTAGAGTTCGAGGGAGGCGCCGGAAAGCGTCTGCTTGATCCTAAGTTTGCGAAATTGATCAAACTCTAAAACGGTAAGCTCTAAAACGGCAAGCGCTCACATGTCTTCGTACCCTGACAAGTCTGTTGCCTCATCTAAAGTCGTACTCGTTGCTTAAGCATCAAAAGCGAGTCGCTTGAGAACCTTCTTTCAAATATGTTGGTCACCAGTCGTTACGTGCGAATTCAAGTGGTTGATTTAGAGCGTATAATCGGCGCACTTATTATGCTGCAAACGGTTAGCACAGTTTAGGGAGTATCAAAGTGGCTGAAGAACGTACATTCGTAGCCGTCAAGCCAGACGGTGTGGAACGTGGACTTGTTGGCGAAATCATCGCAAGATTCGAGAAGCGCGGTCTCAAGCTTGTCGGGCTGAAGATGATGAACGTGCCTCCGGCGATGGCGCAAGAGCACTATGGCGAGCACAAAGGCAAACCATTCTTTGATGGTTTGATCAAGTTCATCACTTCAGGACCTATCGTCGCAATGGTCTGGGAAGGAAAGAATGCCACCGGCTTAGCTCGCAACGTAATCGGCGCTACCAATCCAAAAGACTCAGCTCCCGGCACCATTCGTGGTGACTTCGCCGTCGATCTCGGTCGTAACACAGTGCATGGTTCCGACAGCCCAGCTAGCGCAGAGCGCGAGATTGGTATCTTCTTCAAGAAAGAAGAATTGATCGAAAATTGGGACCGAACAATCCAGAAATGGGTCACTGAATAGGCACTGATGGTCCAGGTTCGCTCTGATCACATTGAGTTCACTCTGATCAATTGATCTCAATCCAATCACATTGAAGTCCGCGCGGTTCCTAGAGAGCTGCGCGGATTCCGTATCTGAGCATTCTCCTCAGACCACCTCGCATAGCACGATTAGCCATTCTGTTTTGCTGCATTTGCTGTTTATTCGCGGCCAGCACTTGTGGGTTTCCAATTATCTGCTCTTTTTTCGCAAGCTGTTTATCTACCTTGCCATCGGCATCTCGGTCATCTTCATGCTTGTCATACTTCTGGCGACCATAGTCAACGTAATTGGCGACATCGAACTGCGTGTAGCGCTCGAACGGTCTTTGCGCCATTCGTTGATGCATCAATTGATCCGTAGTCTGAAAAGCTTCCCAGGGGATTTGCGCACCTTTCACATTGGCTTGAGCGGCGAGTTGCGGATTCAAAATCACATCAGATTTATACAAACGATGCTTGGCTTCGTACTTCGCATCGAATCCCTGTAAATGGCTTCTCTTGCGAGTTGCGTCAGAATGTTTCGCAGCATGAGCGAGGTGCATTTGCGAGAACATTTGATTCTTCTGCGCACGTGATAAATTTGGATTCAACCAAACCTGATTGAGCTGGTTAGCCAGACCCATCTCTGAAACGAGATCCGACGAGTTCCAGTACCCTTGCAGGCATGTCAAAACAGTACCGTCTGCAGACAACATGAACATCTGAATATTATGCGGCCCGGCACCATTGGTGGTGTTAATAGCTTTGCCGTCGACCTCATGTCGCCCCGAAATTCCGCAATAGGGCTCGTTTGTAATGTCTTGCGTACCGCATACGAAATAATCTTTGAGAGCGGTAAAGGCGGGATCCTGCGAGAGCGACACGGCTCTCAAGCTGTTACCGGCGCTTCACGTGGCGCCGCTTAGATTTCCCAACATATGCATCCAAAAGATCATCTTGCCTTCCCGCTGAGCTTGATATTCAGCCTGCGGCAATGATGCATGCCAGTTGATTTGATGAGTCAGTTGAGCAACATTATTTTGAGTCACGTTACCAGACATAAGTCTGGGTGCAGCAAACGAAGGAATTAATGCCACCGTCAAAGCGCCGACCAGGCTTGCCGCAATCAGATATGAGGATCTATGCTTCATGGCACACTCTCGCAAACTATTGTCAACCTATTAACGCACAAAACCTGCAACAGCGCCAGTCTTCTACACAAAACCTGCACAGTAGATTCAAAGCTGGTTCGCCAAGTTCTAGTTTTGAGACATTATTTGTTTGTTTTGAAAAAGGAAAAGTTGCGAAGTACGAGCTACAAACGAATCCGTAAAAAGAGATCATAATTTTGAACAAAGCAGAAACGACTACTTACACAATAAAAGAAGTTCCGCGAAGTGACTTCAACCAGCTCATTGACCTGTGGTCGCTGGCGTTCAACATTGAGGACGCAGATCCGATAATTGGCACACGCGCAGCTCGAGATCGCATCACCTCTCTATGCCAGCAAGGAATAGACTACATCGTCGCGGCGTACGACGGCGACTACATAGCGGCGACAGCATCGGTAATTGAATTCCCGACACATCTTGGTGACAAATGGGTTCGATGTGGTGGCATCGCCGGTGTCGCTACGCAGCCTCAATATCGCAGGCAGAAATTGATCAATCAGTTATTGACCGATTGCATGCAACAACTGCATAAACGTGAAGTGCCGCTATCGGCTTTGTGGCCATTCGACTACGAGTTCTACGGGGCAATGGGTTGGGCGATCACTGACGTTCGCTATAAAATTGACACCCTGACTGCGAAATTAAACAAGGTCAAAGGAAACGCGCGCTCATACAAAGCAACAGATCTTGGTGAACAGCATCAGGCAAAAGCGATTCATAAAAGATGGATTCAGAACTTCAATCTAAGTATGGAACGAAGCGCTTTCCGTTGGATGCAGCTGCTTTTTCCGCCCGGCTCACGGCGGCGACTGTTCGTACACAAAGACGGCTACATGATCTGGAATCTCAGTGGCTCCTTCGACAAAATTCTGCAAGTGACAGAATGGTGCTACCTGACGGATGAGGCATTCCGAGACGGTCTCGCTTTGCTTGCTCAAATGGATTCGCAATACGATCACGTCGTTTGGATCGCGCCAGAAATCGATACGCTTTATCGAATAGCTGGTCCGAGCAAAGCGCATACAATTACTCAAGCACCAGGAATGATGTCACGAGTGGTGCACGTTGATGCATTTCTGGAAGCGATCGGCTCGACCTGCAAAGTGGATGTGCGCGATCCACTTGGAGTTAGTGGTCCAAAGGATAGTAAAGACGGAGCCAGCCCTGGAGCCCTGGTACAACATGTCACAGGCTTCTGGCAAAAACCCCAGGACGGTTTGCCGGCGGAGCTCTACGAAATCGCCAATCAATTTCCCGCATTCACTGCCGAGCAGTATTGAACGGTTAGCCATCTCCAGTTCACGGTTAAGCTGTACTTTACGGTTAGCCATCTCCAGTTCATGGTTAAGCTGTATCTCGCGGTTAGCCATCTCCAGTTCATGGTTAAGCTGTATCTCGCGGCTAGCTATCTCCAGTTCATGGCGAAGCCGTATTTTGTGGTTAGCCATCAACAGCCTGCCACCGTCCATCATTTAGAATAGAATCTAAATATCTGCGATCTGCCAATATTCGCATCGCAATGGATGATTATAGTGCTTGAAGACAATTCCCTCACCGTCACACGCAAAACGTGCACTGCCTGCAATCAAGACTTTTTTCGCAGCGTCGGAGTCTGCCCGAACTGTGGCGCCACGGATCTAGTGGAAGTGAAACGAGATGCCTTTATTGGCAAAGTTCTCGCAGGTCGCTACCAGGTCGAAAGCCTGCTCGGCACGGGCGGAATGGGAGTCGTCTACAAAGCCTGGCAAGAAAACTTGAAGCGCCGGGTAGCCATCAAGGTGTTGCGTCAACAATTCCTTGAAGACCAGACGAGCGTAAAACGCTTTCAGCAAGAGGCAATCGCTGCCAGTCGACTGGCGCATCCGAATATCGTCACGCTTCATGACTTCGGATCAACCGAAGACGGCTATATCTACATGGTGATGGACATCATCAATGGGAAAAGTTTAGCCCAGGAGATGCGCGATCGCAGATCGATTGGTGTCGAACGTACCATCAACATCGTTACGCAGGTCTGTGATGCACTCGATCACGCACATCGAAACGGCATCGTGCATAGAGATTTGAAACCTGGAAACATAATGCTGGTCGAATCTCCCGATGGTGGCGACTATGTCAAATTAGTCGATTTTGGAATCGCGAAAGTACTTGAAAGTGACGAAGATCAGGAACTAACGCAGAAAGGCGATGTCTTTGGTAGCCCGCTGTACATGAGCCCTGAGCAATGTCTGGGTCATGACCTTGATGGGCGGTCCGACATTTATTCGCTGGCAACAGTGATGTATGAATGTTTAACAGGGTGTGTTCCGCACAAAGGCAGAAACGCCATCGAAACGATCGATAAGCAAATTCATCAAACACCAGCATCTTTCGCAGAGATAAGACCCGACATCTATATTCCCGAGCGACTGGAAGCGGTGGTTATGAAAGCTCTGGCGAAATCGCCAGCCGCCAGACAACAGACAATGAAAGAACTGGCTGGCGAGCTGCAGGCGTCTGTTCCCAGAAAGAACGAAGCGCGCAATCTGCGAGCGCGTATAGACCCCGTCCGTTCTGCATCTATTCACAACGGGCTCGTGCGAGGGGGTTTAGCCGCCTTCGTTTGCGTGGGACTGGTAGCCGCTTTTCTAGGCTTCAAAAATTTCGTTGGGTCAAAGCCACCAATTTTAGTGCAGCCCCAGGGCAAACCAGTTCCTGCGGCAACCAATAACACGTCCCTTCCTGCGCCAACCGATAGCACCCCTGCGGCAACCGATGGCGCGACCCTTCCTGTGGCAACCGGTAGAACGCCTGCGGCAACCGATGGCGCGTCCCTTCCTGCGGCAACCGATAGCGCGACCCTTCCTGCTCAAAATACGAACCAAGCCCAACACACAACCCAACAAATAGCTGGACCTGATAGCAAGCCAACCACCGCAACTGCTATTCCTGGTGAATCTGCTTTGCCCCTCAACCAGGGGAAAGCCGCATTGCCCCACCAGTTGTCCCAAACTCAGAGCCCAACACCACATCGGAACACCATCAGGACGAAGGTTGTTGCGCCCAGAACACGCGATGTTAGTAAGGCGAACAAGCTCATTAAAGCTCATACTTCAGCGAACCAAACCAAGCCGCCCAAAGTAAAAGTATCGCCGGAGGCTTCGAAGTGGTCGAAGCTGCAGAACCAGATACCAACCTCAGATTAAGTGCATCAAGGGCGAGGTACAATTGGCCTTGAGCAGTGCATCGAGGTTTACTTAACGTGCAACGGTTCTCGATTGCGAAAGCAGCGGCGCTGACAATAGGTTTATCGGCGCTTTTTCCGGCTGTGTGCAACAGTCTAAACCTGCCTGATCTGGAAAAATCGCTGCGGACGCAAAAAATCATCAGTCCTAGCATGCGTGTTTCCTCGACACTGCAAGGAGCTAATCTCTCCTTTTCAATTTTTCCTGAAAAAGACATCAAAGAAACCACGGGCACACTAAAAATTAGAGCGGTGCTGATTGCCAAAACAGTAATGAGCGCCGACAAAAATGTGCAAAAGGTCGAAGTTCAATTCCACGAGAAGGAGAACACCGACCATTACACGCAGATTCTCGTGCGATCAGTGGATATCAAAGCGTTCAGTGCAGGTATTACTTCTGAAGAAGAGCTGCTGAACGGACTGCAAGTGAGCACTATTGGTGGTGGCAGCAAAGGTGAAACTGAAACAAAACCATCTGAAGTGGCGGAACAAACGTCGTCAGAAAAAACGGCTGAGCCGGAAGTACCTGCAGGCGCAAAACGAGAAGAGAGAGCAAAGTTGTCAGCCAGGGTGAAAGCTCTCAAATCCAAGGGCGTGGGAGTCAAACCATTTCTCACACAACTGGAAGCGGTTGATGAATTAGCAAAAGCGGGCGATTCGATACCACTGTCCGAGAAGCTTGAGCAGCTCGACTACAGCATTGCCGAACAAGAGAAGATTGTCAGCGAGCGAGCTAAAGCGACTGCAGCCGCTGCAGCAGCGGCTACACCACCGGTCGCGACGGCGACTGCACCGAAGGGCACGAAGGCGTCAGCAGCCCGAACACCGCAGCCTCGCGGCGGCACAACTGCAACCTCTTCTTTTTCTCGCTACTCAAACATGGCCAACAGTCTAGCGTCATCCAGCGAAGCGGCTCCATTGATGCGTCTCTTCGAAGGATACGCGCAACACATGAAACAGCGATACAACATAGACGAACGGCTCATCCCCGAGCACGGTCCTTACTGGCACGAGCGCTACAACCTCGCAATGATGATCCGTATGCACCAGGAAAGAGGATTTGGTGACGCAATCATGCCGATGTGGATGGAATGTCAGCAGATGGCTAAGACAGGGGACCAGGCTCAGACTGCCTATAAAATGCGCAACGTGGCCGAAGCTCTAAGACTTCCAGACCCAATCAAAAACGCAGTCTGGTATGAAGCACAGGCTGAGGCTTACAAAAGAAAGTTCTATGAGCGCCACGAAGAAGAAGAGCATCGTTCTTTCCAGCGGTAGGTTAATCCTGCAGATTAAATCTCCGGCTTAAGCAAAGAACAGCAGCAAAGAACAAAGCGACGCGCATTCCGGAGCACGGGTTTGTGTTGGGTAGCATGCTCGGTACTGCCCCAGCGCTACATATCGAGGGCGGCTTCAAATACCTTGGACGAGTCGAGGTCGGTCAAACACGCCACAGTTCCATATTTGCAGGTCTTGGAATAGCAAGGTTGACACTCCAGGCTGAGGTGCACGGTCTTGCATTGCTTGCCATAGGGTCCATTCCGTTTTGCCGGGGTGCTGCCAAACACGCCGACGACCTTCGGATAACCAGTTGCCGCAGCCAAATGAAGGGGTCCGGTATCGGCGCCGATGACGAGAGCGCTGCGCCTGAACACAGAAATAAGATCGAGAAGGGAGGTCTGCCCGGTCAGATTAAGAACCATCTGCTCGGGTCTTTTTGCCTCGATGCCAGCGGCGATGGCATAGTTAGACTGAACTTCGGCAGGTCCTCCGACCAACACCAACCGGCAGGGATATTGGTCCGCAAGCTTTTCGCCCAGCTCAATCCACTTGGAATTAGGCCAGATTTTAGTCACCCAGGTGGTGCCAGGAATCAATATTATATTGATCGGTCCGACCTTATTAGTGAATCGGCTAGCCGAAGCCTCCATATCCGGTGTTGCCGCCACCGATGGTATTGATGCCAGGTCTGGTGCCGAATTTTGAGGCACCGCTACCGACACCGTCCCACTTTTGGTGCCTGCTCCACCTGGCTCTACTCCCGGTGCGGTGGAGCTGGCAGAAATAAGTAACGCATCAACCTTGACATCAACAGAGGAATCCAGTAATGGCAGGGAGAACTCAACCGGCAACTCTGGTGCCGGCAAGCCCAAAACAGTCAGGGCATAGTGAGCGACTCGCAAATTGAGTTCGACAACCGGTACGTCGTGCCCAAAGTAGTCACCAACATTCAGCTTATGGGTGAGGAACCGATCGGCAAACTCCCTGGTGTCATCGAAACCTGCCACCACTCTGGCACCACTAGCCCGGGCAAGCAAACTGCTCTTCAGTAACCCCTGCAATTCGAGGACGGCATCATATTTGGCGGCACGCAATTCCGCGAAAAATTGCCGCGCCTCTGAGAAATTTCTCAGCCAGGCTCCCGGTTTGCCAAGTTCTTTCACCCACTTCTTGCCACTGAAGATGACAACTTCGTCTATAGCCGGGTTGTTTGATACCAGACCGGCCGAAGCCTTTTCCACAAGCCAGGTAACGGTGCAGCCGGGCACGGCTCGCTTCAAGTACGAAGCCACAGGCAGAGCGTGTATCACGTCGCCTATGGCACTCAGTTTGACAATCAGGAATTTCAAGCTTGGTGCGGACCATTTGTCCGCGATTGGATGTGGTGCGACAGAGTGCGCAGCTATTCTAAACCAGCCCTGACAAGTGCGGGCAATATTTGCGGGTCAAAATCAGGTCAATCCGGTCCGATCGGGTTCGCTCCGGGTCGCCCGGATCCAAATCCAGTCCGACCGGTTTCGTTCCCGGTCGCTCAGATCCAAATCCAGCCAGATCGGGTTCGCTCCGGGTCGCTCAGATCCAAATCCAGCCAGATCGGGTTCGCTCCGGGTCGCTCGGATTCAAAGCCGGTCAGATCGGGGTCCAATACCGTCAAATCAGGCTTGGGCGTCCAAATTTATCAGGCTCTCGGGGCACCATATCCGGCCCCACAGGTGGTTAGGCACCACTTTTGGTAATACTCTGTAACTTTTAATCATCGGTGATACCAGCCATTAAAAGTGGTGCCGCACCAGCAGTGGAGCGCGTTTCCCGAATTAGCGCACAGGTCAGGTTTAACAGAGGGCACCATTTGGTATATGTATTGCATGGCCACTGGATAGATCTTTTGATACAATTGTTTTGCCACCTAAGATGGTGGTAGGTGGCATACCAAACCTCGGTCGCTCTGACCAACCTCACGAGCGGCTCGCAAGGGCTAGTCACAGCCCTCGCACGTACACGCTCGGAATTTTCTGAGCAACTATCCCCACAGTCCAAAGGAGAGAGACATGACAGGAAATGCCCGCAAACCTGCGAAGGCCAAAGCTAAATCAGCATCTAAATCAGCTCGCCCAGCCAAAGCAGCTCACAAAAAAGTAAGCCTGGCTCGCAAGGTTGCTCCTCGTAAAAGCGCTGCCAAACACACCAGCAAAGCAAAGGCACCATCGGCTTCTAAGTCTGATAGCGATTACACAAAGTTCAGCGGCAAATTCACAGTACGTTTGCCGAAGTCTTTGCACCAGGCTCTGGTTGATCGTGCAGAGAAAGAAGGCGTCAGCCTCAACCTGTTCGTAACCAACGCTCTATCAAGCAAAGTCGCAGTTTCTGGCGGCAAGAAGAGATAGTTCGAACCGGTCGAACCAAAATTTTGACGCAGTAGGACATCCAACAGTAATGGAGCGTCCAGGCTGCACGAAAAATGAATTCAAAGAGGGAGATTCGCGAGAGTCTCCTTTTTTGCATTTCAGACTCCTATTGATAACATCTATGATGATAAGAAGAAATTTTTAAGGAGCATAAATGTGCTCCGTCTAATTCGCGAACAACGCAGAGATCGGGCTATTCAGCGCGTTAACCACATCTCATCAAAATCCACTCCGCAACCTTATTTTGTGTACCTGTTACTCACGTGACAAGACCAGTTAGACTCTGTGCGTCCATCAGGCGAGTAGTTACCAGGTATCAATCACGCATGACAAACATTCCTCTGTTGAATCTCAAAGAACAGTACAGATTAATTGGCAACGAGATAGAACAAGCGGTACTTGATGTACTCCGAAGCGGCAGTTACATCCTCGGACAGAATGGTGCCAAGCTCGAACAAGAAATAGCCGCAATATGCGGATGCAAATACGGTATCGGTGTGGCGAATGGAACAGACGCACTGGTCCTTGCATTATGGGCATTGAACGTAGGACCTGGCGATGAAGTAATCACTTCTCCTTTCACATTCGCAGCGACAGTCGAAGCAATCACCCTCCGTGGTGCCACCCCGGTCTTCGTCGATGCAGATGAACAGACGTTTAACATCGATCCAAACTTGATCGAGGCAGCAATTACTCCTCGCACCAAAGCGATCATGCCGGTACATTTGTATGGATTGCCTGCAGACATGGACAGAATCATGGATGTGGCAAAGCGTTACGACCTCAAAGTAATCGAAGACAACGCCCAGGCGATTGGCGCTCTATATAAAGGAAAGCCAACCGGATCATTCGGTGATGTCGCATGCACAAGTTTCTACCCGACTAAAAATCTCGGTGCCGCGGGCGATGCGGGTATGCTCGTCACGAACAATCCTGAGACCGCTGAACGATTGAAGTGCCTGCGTGCTCATGGTTCGAAGCAGCGATACTTCCACGAAGAACTCGGCGTCAACAGCCGACTCGACGAGATTCAAGCAGCAGTGCTGTTGACTAAATTGCCTTATCTCAAGAAGTGGAATGATGGTCGCCAGGTTGTCGCAGATATGTACGAACAGGCATTCAAAGGAGTTCAGGGCATAATCGCTCCGAGCATCAGCCTGCCTGGAGTGGCAGCATCAGTGGCTCGACAACAGCTCACCCACGTCTGGCACCAGTACACAGTGCGCGTGTTGGCTGACCAGAAGTCAAACACCAACGCTCGCGACGAAATGGTTAAACAGCTGGCGGAGCGTGGAATCGGCTCTATGTGCTATTATCCTGTGCCTCTGCATGTTCAACAGGCATTCGCCTATCTCGGATACAAGCATGGAGACTTCCCAGTAGCAGAAACCCTCGCCAAAGAAGTGGTCTCGCTGCCGATGTATCCAGAGCTGACGAATGATCAGGTCAAGACCGTAGTTGCCACCATGAGAGACGTAATCGCTGAGCGCGCGGCATTTGTGCCGGCAGCAGGCGGAACTCCTGTTTTCACTGGCTAAAATGATTCAACCTGTCGATGTTAGCGGCTCATCAATAAGTGCTCAGGCTAAAATCGGCAAGAATGTAAGCATTGCACCATTTGTTGTCATCGCAGCCGGCTGCGTAATAGGCGACAACGTCGTAATCGAGCCAGGCACAATCATCTACGAAAACGTCCATGTGGGCGAAAACACACGCATTGGTGCGCAGTGCATTCTCGGGGAAAGGTTAGGCGGCTATCTGAAAAGCAGCGACTACGTCAATCCGGAGCTTCGCATCGGGCCCGACAGCGTCATCAGATCTGGTGCCATACTCTACGCCGGCTCCTCTATGGGACGAGGCTTTCAAACGGGCAACCGTTGCGTCATCCGCGAAGATAGTCACTTCGGAGACAATTGCAGTTTCGGCACGCTTTCGCAATCTGACGGCATGATCAAAGTCGGCAACGACTGCCGGTTTCACAATAACGTATTTATTGCTACGTACACTACAGTTGAAGACAACGTGCACTTCTATCCCATGTCATGCACAGTAGACAGCTTGCACCCGCCCTGCCAGGTCGGCAGAGAAGGACCAACTGTAGGCAGTGGCACAATCGTGGGAGCCAAAGTGCTCTTGCTGCCGCGGGTAAAAATCGGCAAAAACTGCGTCATCGCCGGAGCTTCCGTAGTTACCAGAGATGTGCCGGAAGGTATGGTGGCAGCGGGTTCGCCAGCCCGGGTCTTGAAACGACGTGATGAAGTGCGCTGTCACCTGCAAGATCGCCCCGCCTATGAAGTAGCATTGGAATCATCTCAAGAGTCGAAATAGACATGAGCACCGTATTTAGTGGCGGCACTAACACTACTGTCGACGAATCGAAAAATCCCTTCGGCAAAATCTTCAAAACAGAAAAGCAAGCGACCATAGCGGCACTGGCGGCTGTGTGTTTGATTGCCACAATCGCCTACTCTTCGGTTCTCTTCAACTGGTTTGTTGGTGACGACTTCGTTCACCTGGCGTGGCTCAAAGACGCCGTCAAAAATCCTGAATTGATCCTGCGCAACTTTCACAGCTCATGGCTCGACGGTACGACAACCAAGTTTTACCGCCCGCTCATCTCTGTGTTCATGGTGACCGATTACCTGATATCGGGCACCAACGGCATCTCTTTTCATCTTACCAATCTGTTTTTCCTACTGGCGTCATCAATACTTCTCTATTTCATTGTCAGAGAGTTCCAGAATGACTCGACTGAACGCACCAGTTTCTGGTTTCCGCTCATGGCATCGGGGCTCTTTGCCCTCTATCCGCTGCACCCTGAAGCAGTTTCGTGGATCACAGGTCGAGTAGACGATATAGTCACCACCTTTTTCCTCGCCAGCCTGTGGTGCTACATGCGATGGCGCAAAAAACGCGGCACGATCATATTGCCAATCATATTTATGGTGCTCGGTCTGCTTTCGAAAGAAATGGCACTGACCATTCCAGCCACGTTCTTGCTCTACGAGTTGTGCATTGCCTATGACTGGAAGAAATTCCCAGGTATTAGCGCCATCATAAATATGATCAAGCCGACCGTGCCCTTCTGGTTGCTGCTGGTCGCTTATTTCGGCGTGCGCAGATGGGCGCTTGGAACCTTCGTGGGTGGATACGACGACGATCTGCTTTTCATTTCAAACTGGAATAACTTCATTGGCGGCTGGTTACATGGGCTGAGAATGCTTTTTGTACCGGTCAATCGCACCTTAATGGGCGATCACAACGGCTTCACCATCGGCTGGGAAGTCGTAATGATTAGCATGGCCGCCCTAGGTCTTTTCAACTGCCTGCGCAATCGCGGACTGATTCGCTGCCTGGCATTCTTCCTCATCTGGACCGCCTTTTGCCTGGCACCGGTCTACAAAATCTTTGCCATTGCAGATGATATGCAAGGCAGCCGACTTGCTTTCCTGGCGACTGTGCCGATTACTGCCGGACTCGCCCTTGCCTTTGCAAATGGTGGCACAAAACAAATCTGGCTGGTCAATTTCAAGCGACTGCTCTTCATCGCCGTTTGGTTTCTCGCCGCCGCGCTCCTCCACTTCAACAACGCCCCCTGGGCACAAGCCGGGCAACAAGCCAATGCTATCCGCGCCGGACTGGTCGAACTCTATAACCAGTTTCCGGGTGACCCGCAAGTGATGCTGGTTGGACTTCCCGATGAAATTCATGGCGCCTACGTTTGCCGAAACGCGGTCGCCGGAATGACCATGAAACCGCAGTTCATTCGTGATGTTAGTAACTGTTTGATGGTCAATAAGTTCGAACCGATCCTGCCATTCGGCTTTCTCAAAGAGTCGATATCACTCCATCGAGATGCCATAAAGGTGGCACGGTGGAATCCCGCGACACTCAAATTCGACCCGGTCACAGTTCCAAAACCGGAAGATTTAAAAACAAACGGCACCACACAGTGGTCAGGTTCAGACCTGCGCAGAGTTGCCTACGGTGCAGGTGAGACCAAAATCATCGACGTAGCAAATGGTGGTATAGCGCTCCAAACGGAAAACCCACGCGCCCGTCCAACCATGCTCATAAAACCGAGCAACCTGCCGAGCTTCAATACCGATTTCCTGCAAATCACATTGAGTGGTCTGAAAACGCACGGGCCGGTAAAACATAGCGGTGCCGATCTGGTTTTCACGAACGACTTGCTTCCTGAGACAGACTTCCGCAATAGGGTCCACACAGATCTGAAATTGGAAGACAAAGAGCAAGCGATATTGTTTCCTTTGCGAGCCCTGCCTGATTTCGCAATGGGCGGAAACGTACACGCTTTTAGAATTCTCTTTCCAGAGTCGTCCGATGTGACCATCAAATCAATTGCGTTGATACCAGCACAACAGTTAATGCCCATAATCGACTTCGAAAAGTCAGACTACCTGGGCACTAAGGGATTTATGCATCTCGGAAAAGATAAACCGGAGTGCAAAATTACATACGACGTTCGCGGCGTGAAAGATGCTCAATCAATTATTTTCGAAATCACCAAAACCAACCTTCTGTTCAGTTCGCAAAACACTGAAGAAGCAAGCACAGTCGTCAATCCAGCGGCTCAACTGAAAGGTACTGGGCCGGTTGGATCGGTGACATTAGAACGAAAAAACTTCAATGGACTCGGATTATATGAGGGAAGGGCCTGGGCGATAGACAGAAATGGTACTAGAATAGGCCTTGCAGGAGACCACATTGTTATCGCGGTAGATTCGTAGGCACCTTCAGGCATCGTGATTCAACCGGACAAATTGCAGGCAAGTCTCATCGGGCAACGATTGCTCGAATCGGGTCTTTTATCGGAAGAAAAACTGATTGAGGCGCTGCAACTGCAGACCGAAACCGGTTTACTCCTCGGTGAAATCTGTTTGTTAAAAGGCTGGCTGCCATACGCCGGCTTGAAAGAATGTTTGCCCCCAATGCGTTCACGACTGGGCGAGCGATTGATGGGTCTCGGCTACATCGACATGGATCAACTCTGGCTGGCGATTTTAGAACAGAGACATTGCGGTGAAAAACTGGGTGAAATTCTAGTCAGACGCGGATGGGTCGATCGACAGGTCATTGAGTCTGTAGTGGCAAATAAGATTATGCCAAAGCGCGCCAAAGCCGCGCGCAGACCACGTGCCGCAAAAATAATCGTGCGCGCCAGCACAACCAAACATTGATAGCCAACAAAAGCTTTCTCCAATAAGAACCCGCTCCGATAAAAGCTGGTTCCGATAAAAACTGGTTCCGATAAAAGCTGGCTCCAATAAAGGCAGTATCCGATAAAAGCCGCCCCGCTTTCGCTACACTTTAGTGCATGGAAGAATCGAACCTTATTCCAAAGCACGAGATTGGCTCGCAGACTTCTGCAGGCTTTCCCTCTCCAGCCGACGACCATCTGCAACTGCCGCTCGATCTGAACCAGCTCTTGATCAAAAATCACCCGGCTACGTTCTTTTTGCGCGTCAAAGGCAGCGCTATGTTGGCAAGCGGTATTCACGACGCGGACATTCTCATCGTCGATCGCTCAATCACTGCGACCAATGGAAAAATCGTAGTTGCGACAGTTGATGGAGAACTCATTGTCAGACGCTTTCAAAAACAAGCTGGCGGCTTATGTCTTACCGCAGATGACGAATCGCCATCGATAAATTTGTCTGAGAACGATTCAGTTGAAATCTGGGGAGTTGCCACCAGTGTAGTGCACCACCTATAGTGATAATGTCTAAACAATTTGCCCTGGTCGACTGCAACAACTTTTACGCCTCGTGCGAACGAGTCTTCAATCCCAAGCTTCAAAACAAGCCAGTTGTAATCCTTTCGAACAACGATGGCTGTGTCGTCGCTCGCTCGAACGAAGCCAAAGCAGTTGGCGTCAAAATGGGTGTTCCGTTCTTCAAAATCTCCGCGCTCGTCAAACAATACGACATTCAGGTTCTATCCTCGAATTACGCACTGTACGGTGACATGTCCGCCAGAGTGATGCGCGTAATCGGCGAGTTTGCTCCGGAGCAAGAGGTATATTCAATCGACGAGAGCTTCTTGCATCTCACCGGCATGCGCGACCTGGCAGGAGTTGGATCGCAGATTCGCGCGCGGGTCAAACAGTGGCTTGGACTGCCAGTCTGCGTAGGTATAGCGCCAACAAAAACCCTGGCTAAATTGTGTAACGCAACAGCGAAAGCTTACAACAAACTGGACGGCGTACTGGATTACAATTCGCTCTCTGATGAGCGCAAAATAAAACTGCTGCAATCATTTGATGTCGGAGATGTCTGGGGTGTGGGCAGAAAACTAAAGGAGCGCCTCAATTTACTGGGCATCAAGAACGCCTATGCCTTGAGAGAAAGTGATCCCGAAGAAATGAGCAGACGGTTCAGCGTAGTTATGAAGCGCACTATCACTGAATTGCGTGGCATCAGTTGCATCGATATGGAAAATATCGACGAGGCACGAAAGCAAATTCTTTCATCACGTTCTTTCGGACGTCCGGTGACTGAACTTTTCGAACTCGAAGAAGCCGTCACCATGTACACGAGCCGTGCCGCCGAGAAATTGCGCGGCGACGGCACTCTGGCAAACGAGATAACAGTATTCATTCGCACAAATCCGTATTTACCTGATGCTTATGCAGAGAGTGCCAGCATTAGAACTGACCATCCAACAGATGACACCATGACTCTCGTAAAACACGCAATGGAAGGGCTCCGACAAATATACAAAGAAGGCTTGACCTATCAAAAAGCGGCAGTAACTCTATCCAACCTCGTATCCAATGAGGGACAACAGCTTTCTCTCTTCAGGTCCCAAGAAGATGACAGCAAGTCGAAGCGCATGATGCTGGCGCTCGATCAGACAAATCAGAAATACGGTCGCGGTGCCCTGTTCCTCGCCGGGGAGGGAACAAAGAAGACCTGGCAGATCAAAGCCGAATACAAGACGCCTCAATACACAACGAGTTGGGACGAGCTAGCTGTCGCACACGCAAAATAATCGCGCGAAATAGACGCCGCAACCTTTTTCCAAATTTTAACGAGCTGTAGAACCAAGCCCTGTCTGATATCGCACGAACCTAATACTGCGGTATCCCTCGATCGGGCGCAACAAACACATTCGCACCGCGTCCAACCCAGCACATAAGACGGGTGGTAGGTTTTCATATGGATTACGAAGTTGATCAAAAAGCAATACGAGAGCTAACTTCAATGGCGAGCGCGTACGTTGACCGCGGTCAGCTCGAAAAAGCGGCCGAGCTTCTGCGTCTCGCGGAACAAATCACCCGACGATTGTATAGATCAAACATCATCGAAATGAATTACTGGCAGAGCGAACAGTCACGTACACAACATCGCTCACAAGGAATCTCTTAAACCGCCAACACCGTCAGGTCAGGCACCACCGGGACAGTAAACTAAGCCGCTGGGCGGTGAAAACGAAGTTGTTTTATACTGATCTTCATGAGCATCACCAAGAACAAACGCGGTCTGATCATCGCTTTTTTTCTGCCTTTTCTAATCATCAGCGGCCCCACCATCTGGCACTGGTATGACTACGGGCTTAAAGACATGCAGAGGGCAAGAGCACGGTTCGCAGGTTGGGAGATTCAACAACCAGGCGATGAAATAGAATCGTTGAAATTTGCTCTTATGATCGGAGCGGTCAGCGGAATCTTTGCTGGCGCATTCGGAGTTGGGCTATATGGCGTCGCAAGCTTGACCAAACGCAACTTTTAGCGACCGGGGTTTTGCAAATCATAAGAACTAATTTGCGACCGCAATCAAACTGGTTTTCCACCTTCATCTTTTACCAACTGCCGATACTTCAGTCTTTAGGTGCTTTTATCAAGACGCGTGTGTTATTTAGGCGTCGGGTAATCAGCTTATTGTCGAAATAGGCGAGCAAAGCCATAGCGTATTTACGGCTTGTACCAAGACTTTCACGAAATTCAGAAGGTGAAATTTCCTTCTTAGTCTCCCAAATCTTGGCCAGACAAGCGTGCGCCTTACGAATAGCAGCAGCAGAACTGGCATAGTCATGATCGACGATGCACGCCAATTCCTGCTTGCTCAAAGCCTGTAATGTTGATTGAACTAATTTCCGATCAGTCTTCAACACCTTGCAAATCTCGTCGATTTCGAGACAGATAGTCGCATTCAATATTTCCAGCACTTTATTGGCAAGCTCTGTTTGTACCGGCGAGACCGCCGCTTTTTCTACCATTTGAGAAATTTTGTCGCCGTTGCGAGAGATAAGCCCGGCATCAGAAAGCTCTTTCAGAAAGTGTTGGAATAGTTGCCGATCGAGCGTATTTGAAACTTTCATGCGCACAGACTCGATCGAAAATTCCGGCGGCTCCGAATCGGGTTCCGCCTTAACAGAAACGACCTTCTGGATTCGCTGTTTAACGTCCTGAGCGCGCTTGGCATTGATTATGAAATTAGACTCTTGCAAAAGCGTGCCAGCCTGAGTGCATGCAACAAAGGCTCTTTCTCTTTCCGCAACAGGCAGAAAGCTCGACAGAGATTCCTTCTTCGCAGCAGGTTGAGTCATATTCTCCAAATAAAAATCTACAGCAGCGTTGTAATCGCGACGCACTAATTGATCCGCAAAGACGTTCAATTTATTTCGAGTCATCCAACGCGGTCGGTTTGTCACCAGGACCACTCCGCCGGTGATGCCTTCATCGCCATAACGAATGACGAATCGATCGCCGGGCTCAGCAACGACCGGGTCGGTCAAAACGATCTGGGCAATAAGAGCTTGCTCAGCCTCAATCGCCTGGCACCACCTGAGGTGCCCGAAACATTCAGCGGTACCATGGTAGAAACGCACCGGTTGGTCTTCGATATCTGCCGCCTTGACTCGCTCTTCCGACAATCCGAGTTGTTCGATACGAGCAACTATAGTCGTGACGACAGGCACATTCCAATTAGCGACAACCTGCCCACGCACGAGCGGTTTATTTTCTTTCAATGAAATATTGACCGCCAACCGTTGCCCAGCGGTAGCATTTTGAATTTGCTTTTTAAATGTTTCGAGTCCTCGAATGCGCCCTTTTATTTCCCCTGGCTCAATCGAAATGCTGTCGCCTACCGCCAGTTGCCCGCTCACCAGCGTGCCTGTGACTACCACGCCATAGCCAGTCTTGGAAAAGACTCTGTCGACGGGCAGAATGGCACCACCGTTTGCAGATGGACGCTCTACATCTTTCACCACAGCGCGGAGCTTTTCCTTCAAGTTCTCAAAGCCTGTGTTTTGAGTATTGGAAACTCGTGCGATACCCATGCACTCGATTTGATAACGACGCAAAAGGTCGCGAACCGAATTCTCGACACTGTCCTGGCGCGCCTGATCGGCTACATCGATTTTGGTAAGCACAACAAGCGCTTTTCGAACGCCAAGCAGACTTAGAATCTTTGCATGACTGACTGTCTGCGGCATCGGACCCTCATCAGCCGCCACTACCAGCAGTGCCATTTGAATTCCGCCTACACCAGCCAGCATATTTTTCAAGAACTTGCCGTGACCGGGCACGTCGATAAACCCAATCACGAGTTGGGTGCCGTCGGCTTCCTGCGGGAAATTAAGATGTGCAAAGCCGATGTCTGTGGTCATCTGGCGCTGCTTCTCTTCTTTCAGACGATCGGGATCGATGCCCGTAAGAGCACGCAACACGCTGGTTTTGCCATGATCGACGTGACCAGCGGTGGCAAATGTAAAGTAAATTGGCTTCGTTTCTGCGCTCATATCTACTGAATATGCGCCCCGTGAGAGTTCCTAAAGGTCACAGCGGACAGACGGCGGTAAAATGCCATCGTTCGTGACAATCGTAATATAGGTGATACCTGTGCTGCACCAATTAATCGACCCAATTTTGGAAATGATCAAAAACGGGGTCCAGGCCTGGGGATATTTGGGCGTCGTCCTGATGATGGCAATCGAATCGGCAAACATACCGTTGCCAAGCGAAGCCATCATGCCGACCGCGGGAATCCTTGTTCAGCAAGGCAAAATGGACATTCACCTGGCAGCTCTTGCCGGTGCGATTGGGTGCGTGATTGGCTCTATCCCTTCGTACTTTCTGGGAATGTGGGGCGGACGACCGTTCCTTCAGAAACACGGCAAATGGTTCTTGCTCAAAAGCAGAGACCTGGAGCTGGCTGACAAGTGGGTCGACAAATATGGCGACATCACGTTCTTCGTTGCCAGAATGCTGCCGGTTGTACGCACATTTATTTCTTTTCCAGCCGGAGTGCTGAAAGCGCACTTTGTCATGTTCTGCGTTTTCACCTTCATCGGTTCACTGGTCTGGTGCTACTTCCTCACCTGGGTAGGCATAAAGTTCGGTGAGAACATGGAAATGTTCCGCGACCTCTGGCATAAGTTCGATCTCGTCATCGTCTTGATTGGTGCCGCAGGCTTCGGCTTCTATCTCTATCATCACTTGAAACCGGAAAAAGCAACGGTGTCGAAAGATAGTCAAGACGCAGAATCAAGCCTTACAGCAAGCCCTGGAGCTGATCGCAAATAATCGCGAAGCGAACAACCTGGTCAGCCTTCCAATAGCGCGAACATTCCAAAAGCTCGAACTTTCCAAAAGTCTGCCAGCACACGACTGCAAGTCACCTTCTGGCAATAGGTTCGATTAATTTCACTCCGAAGTCGGTGTCCCTGAAAGATCAAGCCACCAGATACGGTGACAGCAAACCGCTGGAACAGGCGATTGCCAGTTCAACAAAACAAAAAGAAACTCGGGACCAAAATGTGGCCCCGAGTTCAGTGGTCCGCAGACCTGGTAATTTGCCGAGAGCCAGGATTGAACTGGCGACACAAGGATTTTCAGTCCTCTGCTCTACCGACTGAGCTACCTCGGCGTAGAGCGACTCGCTTGGGTTTCAAGTGAGGCGAGGATTCAATATACCACAACGAATAAACTGTGTCGGCGCCACGTTAACAACTGAAAAACAATAATTAGTAGGGAGCTGCCGTAGTCGGAGGCGCCGGATGAATATTGATTCCAACAATTCGCAATCCCTCGGTTTCCTGCTTTACAAGAAAGTCTGCCGAGAGCTGTTGAGTTGCCGTCTGCGTGCCGGCCTGCTGCATGACAAGCGCACCTGTCATGGCAACAACGATACTTCCATCAGGGTTTATAAACTGCGCTTGCACTGAAACGGGTTGAAAGGCGGCGGTAACTTTGCCTGTAACCACGGCGTTTTCAATCTCAGGAGTCCAATATCCGGTCTGAAAAGCCTGAACTGTCTGCGGCGTCATCCAGCCGAACGCTTCTTGATGACTGGCTTTGCCTGTCGCCATGCTGTAATCCATAGACTTCGACAACCACCAGGTAACGAACTTGGTAGCGAGCTCCGGTGTCAGCCCAGCCGGCTGAGCGGGTGTGGCAGCAGTAGGAGTTCCAACCGCGCCCGGAGCCTGCAACCCCTGCCCTGCGCCCTGAGGTCCGGCAGTAGCCAACGGGGTCGCCTTGTTTGGGTCTTTCGGGTCATCGCCTGTGAACGCAACGCCGACAAATATCGTCAGGACGCCTACGATAATCAAGCCCAGCAATATTTTGTCGCGAAGCAGCCGCTGAATCACCAAATTCACCATGTTTTGCGGTCCAGACTGCGGCCGGGGCATCGGATTGCCCGGGACATTTACCGGCTCGTTGTCTAAACTACTCACTGACATCCTCTGATTGTTGTGCGAAAGTCGCCAAAAATCAACTATCTACTAAGTGATCCTCCCACGAATGCGACAGAATTTGTACTCCTTAGACGTTACCCGCTACAATCAGGGCTGCCAATGTTGCGATAATGACTTGTGCTGCCCAATTTGAGAAACCATTAGATGGCTGATGACGAAGACGAAGAAAAGCATGTAAAGCAAGCGAAATCTTCTGACGAACTGACAGATGCTGACGATTTCCCTGCTGTGATTGACCCGTTCAACACAGGCTCCCGAAAATTTGTTGCCTACACGGTTAAGTTGCCGGTGGAACAGCTAGCAGCGCTGCAATCAATCTGGCTCGAATTGAAGAAGCTCTACGGCTCTAATTCGCCAGATAAAAGTGGCATGATTCAACAAGCGACCGCGGACTGGTTGAAGCGCTGGGACGGACCAGAGCGGAAACAGCTTCTGCAAGATCTTCTCGAGATCCGCCAGGACACGCGAAGACGTCAATATCGCAAGTCACCCTGAGCCGTTCGGCTGAACCTTTCAGCCCACGAATCTACGCATTGAAGCGCGGAAAGAACTCAGAATCTTCGTCTTTGAATAATTCATGCGGCACTTTCACTTTACGCCGTGAGCTGTAACCCACATCAGTTCCGCATGAATAGCAGAAATTCGCCTTCTCTGGCAGGAATGTGCTGCATTCAAGACACAGCTTGAGGAATGGCAAAACCCGGTTCGGTTGCGCTTCGCCGCACCAGCAACAGAATTTATCGGTGGCTCGCAATGCCCTCCAGCAGTTCGGACACTCCGGACCGCTGACATCTGGAGGTGCGCTCAGGGAGACCCCTTCTTCTTCTAGTCTGACGGACAGTGCCGGTGCGTCAGATCGTTCACTCCGCCCCTCTTCGGTGGGAGTGTGACCCGGTGCCGCCTGCGTGGAGTCCGATGTGTCTTGGACAGCGCTCCCTGATGGGGCGGCGCTCACCGATGGGGCGGTGTTCGTTGATTGAGCGGCGTTCGTTGATTGAGCGGCGCTCCCTGATGGGACGGTGTTCGTTGATTGAGAGGCGCTCCCTGTCTCGGCGGCGGGCATTTCTTCCGGAACCGGCTTTAGAACTTCCTCAACAACTGGACCCGACTCAACTTTGCTCGAGATTGCTTCATCTAGAGTTTCAGTTCGCTCTAGTTCCGTGCGCGACTTTCCACATTTGCGACAGAATTTCGCGTCAGTTCTATTTGAGACGTGACAGTCCGGACAGAAAAACATACGACACAACCGCGAGCGTGAATGAGACCAGTCTAGCTCAAAATGCCAGGCCTGGAACGATTCCTGGCGAGGCTGACGCTGCAAGATAATTTTATCCTTGCAGGTAAAGGCGTATTGATGATATTCATGTGCACGAAATGGCAACCTAACTTGAGGAATCTTTGATGTCGAAATCAAGAAAAATGCACTTTGCATCACTGGCAGCGCTTTCCCTGGCTCTGTTAGGAACGACGACACTAGCCTCAGAAAAGCCGGAATCAACCTCACCATTTTTTGCGAAACCATATTTGCAGCTCGGAAACCATCCACATCCAGGCACCACCGAATCTGAAGACTTACTTTGGCTGAGCAAAGAAACGAAGAACTGGGCAGTTGATGTCAAACCGCATGAAAGCAAGACCTGGACGCCTGTCCGCAAACCGATATCGCACCACCCGCTGGCTAATTCGTTGCAGCCAAATCTGGAAATTTTCAATTGCCCACTGACAGGACTGAAACCAGGAGAGTTATTCGATTACCGCGTCACACTGGACAAAAAAGAAGTTTTTTCTGCTACCGGACAAGCACGCAAAACCGCGAAACAACCGCTAAGCATCGTCATCTTCGGCGATTGCGCGTCAGGCACTAAATCACAACGAAAGATCGCCTACGAGTGCAGTAAAGCTCATCCGGATCTGATAGTGGTGCCAGGCGACATTGTCTACCAGTACGGATTGTTCCGAGAATACACGACGAAATTTTTTCCAGTCTATAATGCCGACGAAGCGAAACCCGATGTTGGCGCACCGCTGACGCGTTCGCACCTGTTTGTGCCGGTTCTAGGCAACCACGATGTTGCATTTTTGCACACCAGCTTCAATACCGATTTGAATAAATTTCCTGACGCGTTAGCTTACTTCAGCCTGTGGTCCCAGCCTTTGAATGGGCCGCTCACCAGCCGTGGTGCCAAGTGCACTGTTCCGATTATTGGCAGCGAAGCGAATCAAGCAGCCTTTTTCAAAACCGCCGGACGCAATTTTCCAGTCATGGCAAATTACTCCTTCGACTATGGAAACACACACTGGACTGTGCTTGACGGAAACTACTACATGGACTGGACTGACAGCAAACTTCGAGACTGGGTGAGAAAGGATATTGCCGGTGCCAAAAACGCGCGCTGGAAATTCGTTACTTTTCATCAACCCGGATTCAGCGATGATGTCGAACACTCAATGGAACAACGCATGCGTCTTCTTTCCGACATCTTCGAAGAAACCGGCGTCGATGTTGTCTGGGCCGGGCATGTGCATAACTACCAGCGGACATATCCGCTCTATTTCAAGGCAAACCAGCACAAAGACGGCAAACCAATGCCCAATCCCGATGGCACAGTGCCAGGAACGTATAAGTTGGACAAAGAGTACAACGGAAAAACTATAACCAAACCCAAAGGTGTCATATACGTCGTCACTGGCGCCGGTGGTGCGCAACTTTATTCACAAAAACAACAGACCGACAAAACTGAATTCGTCTACAAATTCCACGGTGAAGTACACTCATATACGCATTGCGATATCAAAGGCGATACCATGATCGTGCGCCAGATAACAGCAGACGGCGCACCGCTGGACGAGTTCAAATTAACGAAGAACTAGGATGTCACTATGGTAAGTTATTGCCCGTTACTGCAGATGGTGATCGAATGAACTTTATCGATGTTTCGCGCTACTACACGCTATTTATGGCTATTATTGTCGCGGCTGGCGGCGTCATGGGCTTTGTGAAAGCGCAGAGTAAAGCTTCTTTGATTGCAGGTGTGATCAGCGGTGTCATCCTCGGCGTTATCTTTGCGCTGTCTGGTGATCATCCGAAAGAAGCCATAATCGGTGCTTTTGTCACTTATTCGCTGCTGGATACTGTCTTTGCGATGAGATTGAAAAAGACCAGAAAGTTTATGCCCGCCGGGCTGATTTTGATTTTCTGCTTTATCGGGCAGGTAATCAGCGCCGTCGCCTTTGTTAATACGCCGGTCTAACTGGTTTAGCAGGTTAAAGGCTTAAGGGCTTAAGACGCGACACTTTCTACTTCCAGCTCTTCTTTCTTCCGAGATTTTTTGCCGAAAACGAGAGCGTAGACGGCTGGTAATACAAGCAGAGTCAACACGGTGGAACTGCACAGTCCACCAATGACAACGGTTGCCAGCGGTTTCTGAACCTCAGCGCCTGCGCCCTGTGAAATTGCCATCGGCAGAAATCCCAGCGACGCCACCATTGCCGTCATCAGAACCGGTCGCAGACGGGTTTCAACACTCTTACGCAGCGCCGTCAGGACGTCATCACCGTCTGCAATCGACCTGTTGACGGCAGATATAAGCACAAGTCCATTTAAGACGGCAACACCAAACAATGCCACGAAACCAATCGTGGCCGGCACGCTCAGATACATTCCCCTCGTCCAGAGCGCCAGAATGCCGCCAATCAATGCGAAAGGAACATTCAACAACACGATCAGCGCTTCTTTGATCGATCCGAAAGTAAAAGTCAGCAAGACAAAGATAATCAGAATTGAAATTGGTACCACGTATGAGAGCCGCTTCATTGCCCGCTCCTGATTCTCAAATTGCCCGCCCCAGGTCATGTAATAGCCGGGCTTCAATTTGAGCTGCTCGTTCAGTTTCTGCTGGCACTCAGCCACAAACGAACCGACGTCTCGACCGCGCACGTTGCACTGCACGACAATGCGACGCTGTCCAAACTCTCGATTGACGAGTTCCATGCCTTGCTCCATACGGATTTCGGCAAGTTGACTGAGCGGTATTCTCTGACCGTTGGCGGCTTCGACCAGCAAGTCGCCGACATTCGCAGGCTCCAGATTACTGCCTTTAGGAAGTTTGACGCGCAGGTCGAAACGCTTACGCCCATTCAACACCTGCGAAACAGGCGTTCCAATAATGGCTGTTTCAGAAATTTGCCTGATGTCATCGACATTTATTCCGTACCGAGCCAACTTGTTTCTATCCGGAATAATGAGAATCTGTGCCGTTCCGAAAACCCGCTCTACCTGCAGGTCAGTCGCGCCTTTGACGGACCCTACTATTGTTTGAATAGCCGCGGCTTCCTGCTGCAAGTAGTCCATATCGTCACCGAAAAGCTTCACTGCCACGTCGGCGCGAACTCCAGAAACGAGCTCGTCTACTCGCATGGCAATCGGTTGCGTAAAGTTGAACTGGGCACCAACGATTTGCGATTCGAGCATTTTGCGAATATCCGAGGTAATGGATTCCTTCGTTACGCCCGCCCTCCACTCTTTCTTCGGCTTCAAACTGACATATACATCAGAAGCGTAGACTCCCATCGGGTCGGTAGCAAGATCAGGTCTGCCGGTACGGGACACACACGTCTTCACTTCAGGAACCTGCTTGATCAGCGATTCGACATGAGTAGCTACTTCAAGCTGACCTTGCAACGAAATGCTGGGAACGTTCTTCAGTTCAACTAATATGTCGCCTTCATCCAGCTTAGGAACGAATTCCGTCCCCAGGAAAGGAACAGATGCAAGCGTGGCACAGAGAGCCACCGTAGCCAATGATATAGTGAGCAGTCGGTGCTTGAGGACCAGGTCAAAAAGCATCAAATATGGTGGCGTTACAACCTTGAGAATAATACTCTCTCGCTCGACAACCCTGTTTGGCAGCAAGAGACTGCACAAAACAGGAACAAGAACCAACGATATGAGCAGAGAGCCTAACAGTGCCGAACAAACGGTAATTACCATCGGCGCAAACATCTTGTACTCCATGCCCTCAAGGCACAGAATCGGTAAATAGACGACTCCAATTATCAAAATCCCAAACAGAATGGGACGGCAAACCTGCCTCACCGATACCTGTATCACCTCATTTTTGGTGGCATTACCGGCATGGCTCATGTTGCGCATGATATTTTCGACCATCACAATCGAACCATCCACAATCATTCCAAAATCGATCGCCCCAAGACTCATGATATTAGCTGTGATACCAAGCCAACGCATACCAATAAATGAAAATGTCATAGACAAGGGAATGGCTAGCGCAACTATCAATGCAGCCCGCAAGTTGCCAACCATAAGCAAAAGCACTGCTATTACAAGAAAACCGCCTTCCAGCAAGTTGCTGCGCACGGTTTCGATTGTTTGCTCCACGAGACCGGATTGATCGTAAAAAGGTCTGAGCGAAATACCCTCTGGTAGCGTCTTCTGCACTTCACGAATTTTGTCTTTGACACGCGCGATCACGTCTCGGCTGTTTTCGCCTTTTAGCATCATGACCAGCCCGACTATCGCCTCACCCTCGCCATCTTTGGTGGAAGCGCCCTGACGCAGCGCATTGCCATGCGCTACGGTGGCGACGTTCTGGAGCAAGACGGGAACTCCCTGCTTGCGTTTGACGATGATGTTTGCAATGTTGTCTATCGAATTGACTCTGCCTATTCCGCGTACAACGTACTGCTCCTTTTCATGATTGATGATTCCGGCGCCGAAATTTTCGTTATTTTGCCGAATCGCATTGAAGACGTCTTGCACGGTCAAGTTGTACTGCTGCAGCCTGGTCGGCTCAACCGTAACGACATACTCATCTGTATATCCGCCCCAGGTATTGACTTCAGCTACACCTGGTACGGTGCGCAGTTGATACTTGATGTCGAAATCATGCAAAGTCTTCAAGTCGGTCAAAGATCTATCGGCACCAGATACGGTGTACTGAAAGATCTCGCCCATAGCTGTGCTTGTCGGACCCAACTGCGGAGAACAATCGGGCGGAATACGCGAGCGAGCCGTTTGCATGCGCTCAAAGACAATTTGTCTGGCAAAGTAAATATCCACGTTGTCTTTGAAGACCACAGTCACAACAGACAGTCCATATTTAGAAAGCGAACGAATCTGTACAATGTTAGGCAGACCATTCATAATCGATTCCATTGGAATCGTTACCAGTTGCTCCACTTCGAGCGGTCCCATAGCTGGAGCTTCAGTTATTATCTGCACCTGATTGTTAGCGAGATCAGGAAATGCATCGATCGGAAGGTTAAGCAGCGCATAGACTCCAGCGGCAAAGAAGCCTATGAAAACAAGACAAACAGCGAGTCTAAATCTTGTCAGCTTAGCGAAAAATTCTTCCATTAACCTAGTCGCTCTCCCCGATGCTGCCCTTCAGCATTTCCGCTTTCAGCGTCAGAGCACCGGCAGTAACGACACGCTCACCAACGGAGAGTCCTGATTTGACCAGGTATCCATCCATAATGCGCTGGCCGAGTTCAATTCTTCGTTTCACATAGTTACCGCTTCCACGGTCTATAAAGACAAAACTTTCGTTGTTGAACTGCTGCAAAGCGCTGTCAGGAACATAGGCGGCACGCGAGGAATTCTGGGTGATTATGTCGACCTGTCCGAACATTCCCGGTTTGAGTAGCATACCGGGATTGGTGAGCACAGCACGGGCAACAAATGTTTTGTTATCACCGGCCTGCGGTTGAATGTAGCTGATGTGACCGGTAACAGTCTTGCCGGGCAAACTGTCACTTCGAAATTGCACCGTTTGCCCAATCTGCACCTTACCGATGTCCTTATCGAAGACATTGATATCGAGCCAGACCGTAGACAGATCCGCCACTACATACAGTGGCTTAGTGGTATCGACAACATCTCCCAGGGTGATGCTCTTTTCGATGATCACACCAGCCTTGGGCGACCGAAGTGGGCTCGCCGACGGCATGTGTCGGATATCTTCAGCTTCACTGAGCTGCACGCCATATTGTTTCAAGAGTGCTCTCGTCTCAGAGTTTATGTGAATTACGTGTTCCTTCAAACCCTGCAACTCAATCTGAATCATGTCTCGTGCATTCTGCGCGGCAAGTACATCTTTCATCGGCGCAATGCCTTCTTTATTCAGCTGGTTGACTCGGTCAAGCGTCTTGTCTGCTAGAGCCAGTCTTGCCTGAGCTTGCCTCTGCTCAACTTCGTTCTGGTGCAGCTGGTGCATGTAGTCGCCCGCGACGCGGGTTACTTCAGGGTTTTGCACCTGTGCCATCACCTGCCCGGCTTTGATGTAATCACCGAGATTAGCTTTGTCTGCGACAACACGCCCTGTTACCATGCAACTGATGTGAAAAACGTTCGGCTCGGCGGCTTTGATCTCACCGGTAGTTCGTATCTGAGTGCTACCGGGTTCTGAGAATATCAATGAAGACTTGATACCTGAAAGCTCAGCAGCTTTCGGATTTATAGTCACCGCAGTGCCGGTAACACCAGGCTTCGTGCTTCTGGGCAAAACTTCAGAGGATATGGCATGGCGCTCACAACCGTGCAAAAACATAGCTGCAAAAAGAATCAGAGATATATTTGTTGGGTTCGGTTTGTTCGCTGCCATAAGTTCAGTCCGCTAACGCTATGCTAGCGCTGACTGAGAGAAATAGCCAGCAATTGCGAATTATTCTCGGACACCTGGCGTTACAGCGTGGAACGCACACGCCGCACGGACGCATGCGATCTCCATGCGATTTTTATGGCACGCGAGACGCGTGCGCTCCATGTGTTTATGAGGACGCTTGCGCTCCGTGCTTCTTATGCGTGCTTCAGCTTTAGAAGACGCTCGCGCCCGGCTTGCAGAGTAGCCATCTGGCGGCTGAAACAGAAGCGCACATAGTTTCTGCCGGTCGGAGCTGAAGGTCCGAAGAAGCTCGCCCCTGGCACGACTGCGACCCCAAGATTTTCCACGAGATGTCGCGTGAAATGGAGATCGTTATCATAACCAAAACCACTAATATCGCAGAACGCATAATAAGCACCCTTCGGTTTGAAGTACGGAATGCCTACCATATCCAGCGTTTCGAGCATATATTGTCGACTCTCGGTGTACTCGGTTTCGAGCCCCTTGTAATAGCTCTCCGGCATTTGCAAAGCTGTTACGCCAGCTCGCTGCAAAGGCGCAGGTGATCCCACAGTCAAGAAATCGTGAACCTTACGAATCGGCAGAGTCAGTTCTTTGTTGGCAATAGCCCAGCCTACTCTCCAGCCCGTGACGCTATATGTTTTGGATAAGCTGTTAATCGTGACAGTCAAATCTTCCATGCCGGGGAATGAGCCGATCGCATAATGCTTGGCGCCGTCGTACAAAATATGCTCATAAATTTCATCGGTAATAGCTAGCACGCCCCACTTTTGACAAAGTTTCGCAATTGCCTGCAACTCTTCCTTTGAAAAAACTTTTCCAGTCGGATTATGCGGTGTATTCAAAATGATGGCGCGCGTCTTGTCGTTAAAGGCTTTCTCCAGCTCAGCCAAATCGAAATCCCAATTTGGAGGATGCATGGAAACATACTTCGGAGTGGCACCAGATAAGATGGCATCAGGTCCATAATTTTCGTAGAACGGCTCGAAGACGATCACTTCGTCACCAGGATCGACGAGCGCCAGCATGGTTGCCACCATCGCTTCGGTCGCACCGCACGTGACAGTAATCTCGCTATCTGGATCGACATTCATTCCCGAATAAGTTTTCGTCTTTTCCGCTATCGCCTGCCGAAGAAGCGCATCGCCCCAGGTAACCGCGTATTGATTAATGTTGTCATTAAGAGCTTGTGCTCCAGCCACCTTAAGTTCCGGCGGGCAAGGGAAATCAGGCAGTCCTTGCGCCAGATTGACAGCCTTGTGCTTTGCAGCCAGCCTGGACATCTCACGAATCACTGACTCTTGAAACTGGCTTGCTTTGGCGGACGCGATTTTCGAGATTTGCGACTGCATCGATCAGCTCCTTAAGGTGTTGAGCTGACAAGTCTAGCTCAAATCGAGTTCAAAAACTCAATTAAGGTTTTCAACGACTGCGCGGCATGATCGTCAGGATCGAGTCGCAGAGCTTTATCGACGCAACTTTGCGCTTCACGCACTTCGAGAACGGCAGCCCGCGCTCGTGCCAGATGCAGCCAGGCATTCAAATAATTGTCATTGATATCGATTGCTTTGGACAAAATATCCTTGGCGTTGCTGATTTTCCCCTGCTGAATGTAGACTGCGCCCAGATTGCCGTACGGCCATTCAAAATCAGGATAATCTTTGATCAAGTCCTGGAAGATTTTTTTCGCTTCTTCCAACTCGCCCCGCACAAACAGACTGTGCCCCCAGATGTTTTTCTTGACGGCATGATGCGGCACCGGATGTCGCGGAATCTTAGTGCGCAAAAAACGCAACGCCTTCGGACCTACGTCAACAGGGTCGACTTCATTTGCCATCAACAATGCGTCTCTGGCTTGCTCCGTCCAACCCATAGACTTGTACTGATTAGCGATACGCAAATATTCATCGGCAGACAGCCCCTGAGGCACATCTCTGGTCGGAAGACCGAGAGCAGGCAAGAGCAACTCCTCCACAGCCCTGTTGATCGCATCTGTCGCTTGCTCCGTCCAAATTTTCAGAGCGTTCTGCAAATCATTTTTGACTTCGTTTATCGGCTCAAATTCGTTGAGCGCCTGATCTGCAAAGTTAGCCGCCTGCTGCATCGCCTCGAACGCACCGCGAACGACTTCGTTTGCCTGATCGCCGATTTCCATAGTCGTCTCGACGATACCGAGCATCATGCCGAGCTTTTTGTACTCTTCGTCGCTGAGCCCTTCGATCTGGCGCTTCTTCATAGGATTGCCGCCTTCCATAGCCTTCTTGGCGGCGATAACCATCTGCTTTTTCCAATTCATAAGCAGATACTGAATACTTAACTTCAAGTACTCATCAGCTGACAATCCTGGAGGCACATCTCTGGCGGGAAGCATTGCGTCGTCCTAAGCGTTACCGCGGCAAAGTTAATTGGAATGATAACACTAAAGACAGCGCTATGCGCATTTACTACAGCAAGGAACACAACCATGAGTATGCAAATGACACCCGTCCAGGCGCCACAGACACAGGCGTCGGTGGTGGAATGGGCGATTGGACGTCGCTCAAGAGACGTAGACCAACTAACCTCACTTACATCGGTCGTAAAATCGACACCCAGTGGCTTTCTGATTGCAGTAATCGACGCCACACAAGACGGGAAGCCCGGCTGCAGTGCTGCTAAAGCGGCTGCAGAAATTTTCGAGGGCTACACCCACCACACTTTAGTAGACCTGTTCAATCGTGCCGATCGCTGCTCCAAGGAAACCGGCGGATGCTCAATCAGCGCGACGATTTTCAATACTTCCTACCACACAGCCACATGGTTTGGAGTAGGCAACGTGCAGGGTTATCTGCATCACCGCAGCCCTTCAGCCACTCCACGCTACCAGTGGCTGAAGCTGCAGCAAGGATTTGTCGGCGACAATCGCTTCCAGATTCGCGAGATCACGAACCCCGTCAAGTATGGCGACCTGCTCATTCTCGCGACTTCCGGTATAAGACCCGACTTCGCAGCCGAGCTGCCAATCGAAGGCAAGCCTCGCATCGTCGCAGACAGTCTACTGGCGGGTTACGCAAGAGAAGAGGACGATGCATTGATGCTCGTCACTCGTTATCTCGGTGGAACGATGTGAGCCTCCTGATTTTCGTACCAGGCAAATAGAACTGCAAAATCTCTTCGCAGTTTTTGCCCTGCTTCGCCATAGCTGACGCGCCCCACTGGCACAGACCAACGCCGTGACCGGCACCGGTAGATTGAACTTCAATCTGCTCTCCTTTTGACCGAAGAGTAAAACGCAATCCAGGAGCTTTATCCCAGCCAAACTTCTGCCCAAGCTTGATCCAGAACTGATATCCCGAAATGTCGATATTCTTGCCACCGCTATGCAAAGTCATAGCTGTTGGTCGTTTCGCGCAATCGACCACATTCACATCTGGAAGCCCACCGAACTCCTGCTCGAAAGCCGCACGCTTGATTTGAGTAACAGTAGGCTTCCAGAACGGAGAAGACTGGCAAAAGCGACAGGATACGCATTTGTAGTATGGCAAATTACTTGCGCCCGCACCGAAGACACCGAAAGCCTCACTTGTTCCGCCGGCACAGGTGGAGTGATAAAAGACTTGAACCGGCTGCCCGTGATAGGTCACAATCTGCCCCCAGACAGCACCAACCGCCTTTTGCACCAGCGGCGAAACATAGTCGCTGCCGAAATATGACTCAGCCTGAGTCGAATCGCCAATAATCTCTCCCGGCCGCAACCGATAGACTCGAGTAAGAGTCAAAATAGCCTGTGCCTTCAAGCTTTCGAGAGGGAAACCGACATTTGATTCACTGCCAACCACGCTCATTACGTAGTCACGAGAAGACACCAGGTTACGAATTTCAAGGCAACCACGCTCGTTGGAAATATTGATAGTTCCCTTGTAACGCCTTGGCTTACTGGTGCTGTATTGCATAGCAAGGCCGCGATCTGAAGTGAGTGAAAATCTTTTCGCGTTTAAATTAAATGAGCGACTATTGAAAGCAGAGCGAAGGCTAATTGTGTGCCCGTCGTCCTCGAAAAAGTATTTGCCGGCTGGAACAGACTGTGCATTTGGCTGGACAATGCGAAATGGACCTTCCACATTGAGACGATTCGAAGCAGCGTGAGACTCGAACAGCTTTATCGTTACCTGCGCAGGAATGTCCGCCCGTGCAGCTGGAGGCACGACGAACGCGGAGAAGATGACCAGTAAGAGAGCAAACAGAATCAAATAGCGCAGACCAGAGCGAACGACTGCGCGGCAGTCTAGCTTACGCATGAAGCGCCGTCTAGTGACGGAAGTCCAGATCACTCAAAGACATCGTTGACATAAGAAGCACTTAAGCGAGCAGTTGCTCAACCCTGCAGCCGACTTTACGTAGATCATGTCAATGAGCTATGAATGACAGTTCAGGCAAGCTTTATGTGCTTGTATCCAGTTCAACTACAGAGATCCTATGAAAATTTTAGTGCCCGTCGACAATTCAGAACACTCGAAAGTGCCTGTAGACGCACTTCTGATGCGAGAGTGGCCGAACGGCACCGAAATTAGAATTCTCTCGGTAGTCGATTTGATCATTCATGTGGGCGAAGCAGAGCAATTCATTGCACCTATTGTGGATCGGGTCAAGCAACGATTTCCACATGCCACCGTAGACAGTGCAGCGATTGTAGGCGAAAGCAAAGACATCATTCTCGAACAATCAGCCAACTGGCCAGCTGACCTCGTCATCATGGGCGCTAGAGGACGACGCGGGCTGGCGCGCATTCTCCTGGGCAGCGTTTCGCAAACAGTTTTGCTATACGGTTCCTGCTCCACGCAGATTGCACGCAGACCTGGTGGCAGCACTGACTGGAATTTGGAACGAGTGCTTGTTGCAATAGACAATTCAGATCACTCTAGAAAAGCAATTGAATGGGTATCAAAATTGCCCTGGCCGAAATCAGCCGAAATAAAGCTCATTGGTGTGCTAAATCCACTCGCCAACGGACATGCAGATGGCTTCAGCGCACTTTATAAAAGCAATTCGGCCGAGAAAAAATTGAAGGCTATCGAAGATACCAAAGAATTCCTGGTTCACTCAGCGGAAAAATTGAACCAGTCGATCACTAACAAAACAACTACGCAAGTGCTGGAAGGATCGCCAGGAGAACAGATACTGAAAGAAGCGAGCGAGTGGGATGCCCAGCTCATCGTCATGGGTTGCCGCGGACACGGTGGACTGACAAAATTATGGCTTGGAAGCGTGTCGCAAGAAGTGGTGCTGCAAGCGCCATGCCCCGTTGAAGTAATCCGAAACACTTGAGTTTAGGATGAGTGTTCATGGCACCCGAGACGGGTGCGCTCCGTGGATTCTATGGTTAGGGCCAGGTTGTAGACAGCAAGAATTTGTGCGCCTGCGGAACTGCAGCCTCCTGGCTGTTACCGGCTGAAGAATTCAACACGAACGCATGTTTGGGATCTTCAATCGGAAAGTAACCAGTAATCCATGAAGTAAATTTTGAACCATTTGGTGCTGTTCCAGTTTTAGCAGCAATATGCAACTTGTTTTCGGGATCAAGTTTTTGCGCTGTACCCTCTGTGCAAGCAAGCTGCATGCCTTGCTGCAAACGGTGCCAGGTTCCTTCCGACAGTTGCAGCCGAAACCTGTTTCCGTCATCAGGATCTTCTGCACTATGCAAGAAAGGCACATCACCCATGGTGCCGACAATCGCACTCATACGAAGAATTTGCAAAGCGCTTGGCTGCATGTCCTCAGCAAGTCCCAACACATAACGATAAGAGGGTCCATTTGCTCCGGCAGGGAAACGACCTGATTTTCGCCCCGCCACAGGCTGGTCCATGCCAAACTTGCGTGCGTAATCGAGAAACATTGTCGTGTGCAATTTCTCAGCAGCCTGTACGAAAAATACATTGCAAGATTTCGCAATCGCATGCGTCAAGTTGACGCGACCATGCGCATGCAAACAGTTGAACGTTTCGTTATGAAGAGTGATATGACCGGAGCACTCGTAAATCTGATTCGGACTGATCAGCGCTTCTTCGTGGAGCGCCGCCGCCGCGATTAATTTCATCGTCGAACCGGGCATGCCTCGCCCGAGTTCCAGGCCAGTCGGAAAACCGACATTGCCGTTTTTCAGGTCAGCCCAAATGAAAACCGGAGGATACGGAGGCGTTTCCTTTGCACGACGACCCGCTGCACTGCCTGATTTCTTGTTGTGCGCTATAGCATCACTTGAATTCGCATCGTGCGTTTTTGCTTCGACTGCATCATCAAGGAGCGTGCCTAATCCAAATATGGACTTTAAAAAGCGTCGACGCCCTATACTATTTCTCGTTTGGGAATCGTCGCTGCTCATTTTGCCTTCCCGGAGTGCTCTGTGAGATGCATCAGCTGCACAAGACGTTCAATCGGCTGCACAAGACATTCAAAAGGTCGAAGTAGCGTCTTTACAGCAAGTTCCCGACTTAACAACTACTTCACATTGTTCTGACAGGAATGCAACACCGTCATCTCACCAGTTTAATGGTTCATCTAGATAATAGTTGCAAAGGGAAACACGTTCTTCAAGAATTGTTGGAGATTGAATTGCGGTCTTTGATACAGATTTGTGCAAATTTCTTGCTTCTGGTGGCACTTGGCTGTCAGTCGGCTGCGGCGGCTGCGTCTGGAACCGGAGAAACACCTCTTTCCACAGCTGCATCCGGTACAGCTGCATCCAATACAACAGCATCCACTACAGCAGTATCCGCCACCGCTCCCGCAACCCAGACCGCCGACTCACTTCCTGAAATAGTGCGACAAACATTGGCGCTGCATTTTGGTGAATCGACCCAGTTCAAAAACTTCGATGAACTGGCTCAATCATTCGTCGTACCAGATAAATTCAAAAAACCAGCCGGACTTTTCGTCACATTGAGCCGGAAAGGCAGAACACGCGCATGCTGGGGTTCAATCCATCCACAATATCCTAATCTTGTCGTTGGCACCGTATATACAACGGAGTCAGCACTATCGAAGGAATACAGATATAAAAAGATACGAGCAAATGAATGGCAATTGCTCAAGCCACAAGTAACAGTGGTTCGAGGTATTGAACCGATAAGCTCAATGGCAAACCAAAATCCACTCGTCTTTGGACTGATGGTTCAAGCCGGAGGCAAAAGCGCCATCATCTTACCGGGCGAAGCCATCGACGCTCACTACCAATTAGTTATGTGCAAGTTGAAAGCCGGAATCCCATCGACCCAACAGTGCCAGCTTTACAGGATAAAAGCAGATGTATTCAAATGAAAGTGCGCTTCGTTCAACCAGGGGCAATGTCATGGTCTCCTGGCAATTCATCATCCTGCAGGTACTGTTGCTGCTTGGAGTAGCGGTCTATCTCGATAAGCCGACCGGCTCGCTGGCCGGAACCATCGCGCTGCAAAAAGAAAAGTTTGGTTTGTATTCGTACGATATGACAAAGAACAAAGCGTACGTAATTGCGATCGGACCAAGAGGCACCACATCTGATGAGCGCGGTGTTTGGGTAAAGCCGGATGGCACTTTCAAAATCGATAGATTGCCGATAGGCGAATATCAAATCAAAGTGCGCGCTCCCGGGTTCGGCAACGAATACATCGACAACCTGTTGGTGGAAGATTCAGCCGTCACAAAAATTCCAAGCCCGATCAAAATGGCGCTTATCCAACCGAGCATTTCAGTCGGTGCCAACGTGCGCGTATTCACGTCTAAAGAAAAACCGAGCTTCTGGGTCAATGGTACCGGTGTCAAAGAAGCAACGGTCAGGCTATTCAAAAAAGATATTCTGGACTTCTCAAAACACACTCCGGGTTTTGCTCTTGGAACCGACTTTCAGTTGATTGCCACTCAAGACGCGAAATTCGTAAAACCGTTCACCAGAGAAAATCCAATCGAACAATTTTCACGCTCACTGGTCAGCGATTCTGATGACTCCTCTACAGCACACATCAAATGCGACCATGTACTGACGCCGGGTGACTATGTCATCGAAGCGACTGGCGTCTCGATCAACGGCTCACCACCGGCTGCCGAGTACAGCTGGTTCACAGTTACCGATCTTGGTTTGATCGTGAAGAAAGCACCTAACGAAACCGTTGTACGAGCAATCGACCTGGTTACCCTCAAACCAATTGAGGGTGCCACCATCAACTGTGGCTTTGACCTCACCGTTCCAAAAAAAGGAAAGACAGGTAAAGACGGTTTTGTACACATCCCCTTCACAGACGACGAACAACATCAAACAGGCAGCTCTACACTTGACATAGTGGGAACTTACGGTGCAAATCGTGCCTTTGGCGACGTCAACTTTTACACAAGCGAAAGCGACAGATACAAGACCTATTGCTACACAGATCGACCTGTTTACCGCCTGGGACAAACTGTCTACTTTAAAGGTCTAGCGCGCGAGAAAACCATCAACGGATACAAAAATCCGGGGGCGAATATCACGCTCGACATGGAAGTGAAAGATCCCGACGGCAACTCGCTTTCCACCGGCGAAGTCACCACCAATGCGCACGGCGCTTTCCATGGGCTCGTACAAGTACCTATGGATGGAAAAACTGGTGGCTACAGCATCAATCTCACTTATCCAGACGGCACAACCGCCTACGAATATTTCGAGATAGCACAATACAGAAAACCTGAATTTCAGGTGGAAGTAACGCCAATCACGCCGCGCGTCATCGCCGGGCAGAAAGCAAAAATGAAAGTGCATGCCAGCTACTACTTCGGTGGAGCCGTAGCTAACGCACGAGTTAAATACTCTATATACGATTCAACCAACTGGGGTCTGCGCTACAGCCTGATCAAGCGTCCAAGCTACTACAGCTTCTTCGACGACTGGGAAGGTTCCGAAATGAGCAGTGGCTCTTACGGCGGCGACTTCCTCAAAGACGGTTATGTGCAGCTCGACGCCAATGGTGACGCCATCGTTGACGTAGATACAATCGAAGAAAAAATCGATCCGGCCAAGCCATACGATTCGAGCTATCTCGACAAAAACTATAAAGTCGATGTCGAAGTTACGGACATAAGCAGAATGACAGTAACCGGCAGCGGTACCCTACTTGCAACCGCCGGCGATTTCGCTCTCTTTGTCAATGCACAAACAAACGTAGCCAAGGTAGGCGATTCCATTCCTGTAACAGTGCAGGCGCTCGACTACGACGGCAAGCCGGTTGCAAACAAAGAGGTGACTGTCAAAGTAGCAAGATGGCCGTGGGATGCGGTCAAACATGAATACCGCGGTCGCATCTTCATGGCAGATCAGAAGGTAGTCACCGACGCGCAAGGAACAGCACATGCCGTCTTCCCTACACAAGAACAATGGCCGTCGGACGAGTTCTACGTTTCGGCAGAAGCGAAAGATGCGGGCAACCACTTCATCTTTGACAGCAACAGCTTGTGGATCTCCAACTGGCGAGATCCCTATGTTCGCTACGGCGAAGATGCCGAAAGCGAAGTTATGTCGATCAAGATGGACAAAGAAGTCTATCGCGTCGGCGACGTAGCCAAGATCATGATCACCGCGCCGGTTACCGGCAATGAAGGAGTGGAAGCGGTAATTTCGACTGAAGGTCCGCGCATCTACAACATCAAAGCGGTGAAGATGGATGCGACAGCTAAATTGATCGAAGTGCCGATCAAAGAAGAATATGCACCCAATGTGTTCATCTCAGCATCACTTGTAGACAAGCACCACAAGTTCTACACGCAAGAAAAAATGATTCAGGTTTCTCCTGAAAACAACTTCTTGAAGATTGCAATCGAGAGCGATAAACAGAAGTACAAGCCTGGCGAGACCGTGAAATACACGATCAAAGCCACTCACAACGACGGCACTCCTGCCGCCAATACAGACCTCTCTCTGGGCGTCGTCGATGAGAGCATCTACGCAATTCGTGCGGAAACAGCCGAAGATATCAGAAAGTTCTTCTATGTCCGCCGAGAAAACGATGTGCAAACCGCTTGTACTTTCCCTGAAGAACTCTCAGGCGGTCCAGACAAAGCTGAACCAAAAATGCGTAAAGACTTCAAAGACACAGCCGCATGGGTGCCAGACATCACGACAGACGCCAAAGGCATTGCGGTGGCAAGCATCAAACTGCCCGACAATTTGACGACATGGCGAGCCACCGTGCGCGGTATCGACATGAAGACATGCGTCGGCTCAGAAACGCAGAAGGTCATTTCTACTCAAGATCTGATCCTCCGCCTGGCTCTGCCCAGATTCTTCAGCCAGGGCGATGACGGTCTCGTCAGCGCTGTAGTGCACAACTACTCGGATATTCCGCAGAGTGTGCACCTGACGATGTCGATGTCGAGTCAATTCAAAACCAACGTACCGCTGACGCAGAAGCTGGAAATAGCTCCGCAAAAAGCAGAACGTTTCAGTTGGCCGGTATCCATCACTGGTTCCGGAAAAGGCGTCATCCAGTGCAAAGCGATCGGCTCGACCGTCAGCGATGCCATGGAGACAAAACTGCCAGTCAGACCGCTGGGTATACCGGCATTCTCGGCTAAAGCCGGCGTGATAACGGACACCAGCAAGACCATCGATATCCCTGTCGGGCTCAGTGCTGACGCAGAACGCAGCACCGCCAAGTACGAGCTGAGCCTCGCCAGTTCATCGATCGGTCCGGTGCTCGGTAACTTCGGAGCCTTAATCGATTATCCGTATGGATGTACCGAACAAACGATGAGCAAGCTGATACCGTCAATAGCGGCCAAGCAGTTGCAGACAAAGCTGCATCAACCAATCAGCAAGGACGACCTGAAGCGCTTCGAAGGTGCCTATAAACAATCGATGCAAAAGCTGCTCGACTACCACCACAATGATGGCGGCTGGGGCTGGTGGGAAAACGACACCAGCAACCCATATTTGACATCAATCGTCGTGGATGGTCTGCGCATGCTCAAAGAAGTAGGCTATAAACCGGCTGATGACCTGATTACAGGGGGAAGAAAATGGCTGCGCTCAAATTCTGTGCAGCTGGCAAAACAACTCGCCGATCCAAAAATCGTCAAAGACGATTGGCAATATCGCGAAATCAAAGTCGACTTCGCCCGCATGCTCTACACAATGAGCTTCTGGAATGAGCCAATACCGGCCGCAACCAGAGCCCTGGTGTTGAAAGAGCTGAATCATTCGGCACCTGAGTCGCTGGCTTACCTGGCCCTGGCGTTCCATCAATCTAAAGATGATGCGACTGCCAAGACCTTCTACGACAGACTGATCCAGATGGCGAATGCGACTCCGGAGTTCACAAACTGGGAGCACAATCACGCGCTCTACGTCAAACTTGGTCTCAAGAACGACGAAGACTACACGTACCGCTTCACCAGCGTCGAATCGACAGCGCTGGGGCTGAAGGCAGTGTTGGCGATGGAGCCTAACAACTTTGCTCGCATCGAATCTATCAAAAAGTGGATTCTGCTGCAGCGCAGTAAAGATGGATGGGACAACACAAAAACCACCGCTGAAGTCTTTCTCGTTTTGATGCAGGATGAGCTGCAATCACGAGAACAACTCGGCAAAGGTAACTTCACTACTCGCGTCACTTTCGACCAGAAGGCTCTAACAGACTTCATATCGAATGAAGACAACCTGTACGCAAGCCAGAAGACCATCCAGGTGCCGATTCCAGAGAAGAAAGGAACGCTCTCGATCTCTAAAGACGGTCCGGGCAGACTCTACTACAATGCCCTGGTCACATATTTCCGCAATCTGAAAGCCGGCGATCAAAGTGTTGAGAAAGGCTTGCCACAGGGACTGAAGATAACACGCAAGTTTTATCGCCTGGTACCTGGCGCCACCACAAGTGATGGCTCAGTTCACTTCCACACAGCGGAGATCACCGACGGCAAAATCAAAGCCGGCGAAACGGTGATGATGAAGACCTTCGTCGAATCACCAGTCTCCCTGCCATACATCATGGTACAGGCGGCTCTGCCGAGCGGTGCTGAGGTCGTAGAAGCAGGGGGCGACCAGGAGAGCAATACTGATACTTCAGCAGGCGACAAACCAGGCATCGACGGTGACTGGGGCTCTGCCTGGTGGACGCATCAAGACATTCTCGATGACCGCATCGTCTATTTCGGAACACGTCTGCCGCAGGGCAAGTCCGAGTTCCACACGATGATAAGGCTTGAACTGCCTGGCAACATTCAGGTCAACCCGGTCAGCCTGGAGGGCATGTACACGAATGCTGTGCGTGCATATTCAGGACTCGATTCACTCCACATCAACGACTGAGCAAACCACGGTGGCGCCGATGAACATTCAAGCTATCAAATCAGACTGGCAGTCATATGCGATAGTCTTTGTGCTGCTCATCGGCGCCGCCATTACTTATTGGTTGACGAGACCGTTTGCAGATGTCGTAGCCAGCAAAACGGTGGCTATCGGTGAATTGAGCAAAGCCCAGAGAATGAACATAAGTCTTGCCGCCAAATACCTGGACGGCGCCACCATCAAGCCGGGCGAGACTTTCTCATTCAACCGCCTGATCGGGCCCCGCACTGAGCGCCGTGGCTACGTAGGCGCCCCGTCATACGTCGGACCCGATACTCCTTCAACCACAGGCGGTGGCATCTGCTTGCTCTCTTCATGCATCTATCAGCTTGCCCTGGAGTCCGGCATGGCGATTGATAAACGGACGCCTCATCTGCGCACAATAAGAACAGTTGCCCCGGGTTTGGATGCTACAGTCTGGTATGGACAATCGGATTTGACGTTTGTGAATAAAACAAACTCACCGATTCAGTTCCACGCTTTCCCTGATGGTTCAGATTTGAAAGTACAATTATTAGGAACCAGATCGGACATTCATGTATGCACCCTCCGCACCTATCAACAAAAAAACGACCGGGACCATGTGCGCGTCAGGGTGGTTCGCTCAGGACTGGGGCACGACCAGGTGATCTCAGATGACCTTTACGGGGTACCTCAAACCTAGTAGCGCATTTGCCAGCCGCTTCCAGTCAAGCAGCGCAGTACTTTACTGCTTAATCTCATTACTTACATCCGGTTGTAATCCAGCTCCAGACACGGGCAAAATTGCTCCAGACACAGGCCAGACCACTGCAGACGGTAGCAAGACTGCGCCAGACACAGGCAAGACCGCTGTAGAAACCGGTCAGACTGCTGCAACTGGTGGCGCAAGCGTTTCCAAAACGGCTGCCCATCCGCTTGATCCGCTGACCGCAGCCGAAATCGAAGCATCCACGCAAATTCTGAAGAAGTCCGGCAAAATCACTGACGCCAGCCGCTTCGCATCAATATCGCTTCTGGAACCAGAGAAATCGAGCATCCTCAACTTTAAGCCCGGCGACCCAAATCCAAGAAAATCCTTCTCAGTAATTTATGAGGCTGCCGGCAATAAAACCTTCGAAGCGATTGTAGATCTGACAAATAAAGCTCTGGTCTCGTACAAGCAAGCTGCAGGTCAGGCGCTCGTACCGGAAGACGTTACCACTGTTCGCAAAGTCGTTTATGAAGACAAAACCTGGCAAGCTGCCATGAGCAAACGCGGCATCCAGAATTTCGCGGACGTTTACGTATCCGTCTGGGCATCAGCTTATCTACCCGAGACAGCGACGGATAGAAACCGCATGTTGAAAGCAATCTTCTTTTATCGAGGACCTTCAGACAACGCCTTTTTCCGTCCCATTGAGGGTGTCGTGGCAGACGTAGACGTGACGAAGAAGAAGATTGTCAAACTCTCCGACTCAGGTGTTGTTCCTATCGCCCCAGTCAAAAAAGCGATCATTCCGCCATCTTTCTCAAATCGAATAAAAATTCAGGCTCAGACTAAAACGGCAGCTGCCGGTAATCAGTCCACAGATATCGCAGATCTGGAGATCAATGGACAGGAAGTCCACTGGAAAAACTGGCGTTTCCGCTTTGCAGTAGAACCCAGAGAAGGGCTGGTACTATATACGGTTTCATACGACGACCATGGGAAGATGCGTTCGGTTCTCTATCGGGGCTCGGTATCGGAGCTATGTGTACCGTACGCTGACCCCACAGCCGGATGGTCGTTCCGCGACGCCTTCGATGCCGGACAATACGGTCTCGGCAACAGTATTTCAGCACTCGAACCTCTGGCTGATGCACCCGCGAACGCAAAGTTCTTTGATGCAGTAATAGCCGACCAACTTGGAGCCCCGGTTGTACGTCCAAACTCTGTTGCAATCTATGAAAAGGATGGGGGCATCTTGTGGCGGCACTTCGATCGCCCCAACAATCGCCAGCTTTCGGTGCGCGGCAAAGACCTTGTACTCTCATACATTACGACTCTGAGCAACTACGACTATTGTTTCAACTGGATATTCCATGAAGATGGCTCTCTGGACATGGAAACCGGAATGACAGGAGTTATGCTGGCAAAGGGAGTGGCTAACGCCATATCAAGCTCCGACCTTCATGCTCACGCTGTCGAGAAAACCATAGAGGCAGTGCATCACCAGCACTTTTTCTGTTTTCGCCTGGACATGGATGTGGACGGAGCAGCCAACAACAGCCTGATCGAAACGAATGGAATTTCAATCTCAGACAAATCAAAGAATCCATACGGTAACGCTTTCTGCATAACAGAACAGCGATTAACTCGCGAAAAAGATGCGGCACGGCTGATCAATCTTGATACAACTCGGCGTTGGAAAGTCGTAAACGACATCAAAAGAAATGAACTTGGTCAAAACACTGGTTACATGCTGATACCAGGGGAGAACTCGATTCCTTATTCTCAGGAAACATCATTTGTGCGCCGAAAAGCGGGCTTTATCAACTCGCACGTGTGGGCTACTGCCTACGACCCTGCACAGATGTACGCTGCCGGAGCTTACCCATTCGACTCAGATGGCTCTAAGGGGCTCTCTGACTGGGTAAAGGCGAACCGTTCTATTGAAGGGAAAGACATTGTACTCTGGTACAACCTGGGCATCACTCACATGCCGCGCCCTGAGGAGTGGCCGATAATGCCCGTACACAGGGGTGGATTTAAACTTGCCCCAAATTGTTTTTTTGCAAAAAATCCTGCCCTGGATTTTGTGGACGATCAGCCATAAGCCTCTAACAGCGCTCTTCTCGAAGCGCTACAAATGCCGCATGACACTTAAGTACGACAGGAAAGCCGCGCCAGGTGCGGTTGACAGGAAAAACTATCGGGTTATAGGATAAGATTAACTGCGCTTAACTTATTAGCGTTGAAATGGCGGGCCCCCCCATATGACAAAAAAGAATCTCCTCGAGAAATATTTGCACGCCCGTCCGGGCAAGCGGATTGCACGCAAGGAAGAAGGCAACACCCTTGTTTTGATTGCCGCGATCACTATGGGCTTGATAGTCGCGCTGATTTTCTTCTGCCTGAATTACACGAGACTGCTCGGAAGTAACGCAGAACAGAAGAAAGCCATCGACGCCGCAGCATTGGCGGCTGCCGCCGACATGAGCAGCATTGTCATAGACACCCCAGAGATGGGCTATGTATCACTGTCTGACCAGGCGCCGGTAGGCAAGGTGACCAAAGCCGGCGATCAATACTTCCTGCCGATTCGCGGCATCAACACAATCATCGGCACAGCCAGGTTAGATGCCATTATCGCTGACAAAATGCCAAATACTTCGGTGATGTCGGTTTTGGCACAAAACGATCTGGCCGCCGCAAAATCTGTAATCACTCAGTTAACTACTGTGTTGCAGAAGTCCCTGACTGCAAGTGGTTCTCCTCTAGCAAAAGATAGGGACGGCAACCCTGTCAATGTTTATGCAGATGCGCAGAACGCATACACTGCAAACCTCATCCGCATGACAGGCTCCTCGTCTTACGTGCCGAACTCGATGCAATTGACTCTCGGGTCTCTGGACATACCAAGTGACACAAACATTCCTATACCGCAGCCAACCAACATCGCCTCGATCCCTGCAAATCTAGTGCAGGGAAACAATTACAAGGCGTTTGTGAATATTCCCTATAAAGGAGTGAATTACGTTTTTGGTGGCATAGGCGACACAGCTCGACTCGTCGATCTCGGACACTTTGTCGCCAGCAATCCAAATGTTGCCTATCAAGTGCCGACCATTGTGAAGGCCGAATGCGATCAAATCATCAAGACGTCATCTTCTCCGAACGGAGCTAAATTTCATACTGCTTCGTGCGCACAGGCAAGCAGCACGTTCGACCCTAAACCAGCGCCAGGAGCCATTGCGATCGAATTTCCCGATGGTCAGGTGCCTGAATTTCAGAAACCAGGCGACCTGTTAACGAAGCTTCCGTCGGTCGCTGCAACGGTACAGACCTCGAGCGGCGGCGATTACCCCGTTACCGCCTCAGGGATGAGCAGCACCCCCGACCCGTGGCCGCCGAACGTCAACAGTCACAGCATTCGCGATGCATGGGAAGTAACACTATATGACTGGGTGAGACGAGCCGGAACGAAAGCAAATATCACTGCCGTTTTGAATATGCAAACCAGTGCTTTTGGTCCGCCACCTCCTGACGTGGATTGGTACGCGGAATTATCGAACACTCCTCCTCTGACAAACATCACAAGCACCTTCTCACCAGCCGGTAAACTGAAAGTACCAATGGGCACTATGCACGCGTACAAGTGGGATCCAAACGGCATGGTGCAATATAAGCAGACAACGACGGTTGCCTATCCTTATGAGGTAGTAAGCGAAAATCAACTGTATGCCGAAGTCGCCGGTATCGATAACGGTGCCTTCACAAGTACAGTGCCAACACTCGATTTCAAAGAAATCAAAGTACCTATGCCTTCCGGGATCAAAGGGAAGAAGGGAGCGGTGTCAGGGTCGATTCACGCGGAAGTGACGTTCCTTCCCTACTTTGACATGTATGTGCGAGATCAATGCAGAGTGAACGGGCTGCAGAAAGGTGGCAAACATGGCGGCGAGCCTCTAAACGACGCGCTTGTAGCGTTCGACTTGAACTCAAATGCAAGAAGTGAAATCGCAGCAAACATTGTCCGAGGCGGTCTCGACTATGGAGCCAGCGGCAGCGGAGCAGGAGGGTACGACTCGGGATTTGTCTCCCCTACACCGCCACCTCCCAACGGAGTAGGAAACGGGCAGGGATCGCCGCCTATCCTCTCGGCGCAGTCCGACTTCGGAGACAACCCTACGGCGCGAGCGAAAAACTTTTCATATCCCCCTCCGTACGTGCAATATGAATTAGGACAGTCCGCAGGCGAAGTTCGTAAGTCATATCAGAAGACAGCGTTGACGGGTAGCATACGATTCAGAAGGCAGGTACAAATCTCAGGCAATATGTCTCTGGCAGTCGGTGGACCGACCTCAAGCGAACCAACTGATATAGGCTATCTGGCAGGTCGTCGCGGTATCAATGGCGGTATCGTCTACACCGTCAATGACCCTGCTGATCCTCTCAAGATCTTCCCGGATCTCGACATCGCGGATGACTTCAAAGAAAAATAGCGGATAGCCCAACAACTTGCCGCCAAGCGAACCATCAGTGCGTCCACGAGGCGCGAGATTCTTTGAGAGGAAGAATCCACTTAGCCGGCCATAAACTGACTGGGGTCGACGCGAGATCAGCCGTACGATCGATCAGATCTTGGGCTGGTCTTCCATTTAATGACACCAACGACTGAACTCTAACAATTGGTCTGAACCCCAGATCACCTTGCAGCCCCGCTGCCACTGCATGAGCATATTGGAGCATCATATCCGGTATCACTCGCATGTTTTGCACTTGCAATGGCGTCATGGAGTATTCCGGCTCTATGACACCATTCATCCCCGTTTCCGGATTGACAAAAATCATTTTGAATCCTTTGCAACTTTTGTCTCTCAGCATCATTCGCCAGGCAAAACGCTGTCCCTGCTCTGTCCAGCTAGTATCACCGGGGTATAAAAATCTTCGCAACGGCACGAGAACTTGAACGGCTATGTAAAGGTAAACAAAGCAGATCAAGAGCGGCTGAGTTTTTTTCAGCTTAACAGAGGGAGAAACCGCAGGGCAGGAAATCTTGCAACGCTGAGCGAATTTAAGCGGCCAGTCTTCACGAGCGAATATGCCGAGTGTAGCAATCATGAAGAAAGGAAAAATATCAATGCTGAAAAGTGAAGAGTTCAATAGATGAAAGACGCACAAAACTACCGCCGCTGGCAAAAAGGTAGGCTGCCACCACAATAAGAATCCTGCCGTCAAGTCAATTACGATGCCACCGTATGTGACTAGAGGTACAAACCACGGTTGAAGAAACAGACTCGATACAATCGGACCCAGAACCGGACCTACAAGTGGATGGGCAGCGCGATCAGTAATCCACGCTGATTGCGGATAACCTTGCAGCCAATCCACATTGAGCTTGGCAAGACCACTATAGAAATACACAATCAGAAATTGAAATCTAAATAGATCGACCTGCCACCTCGGCACGATCGGTGCTAACTTGAGCCGGTGAGCATCGATGGAAAACAATCGGTGCGCATCGACTAAACTAAAAAGCAAACTGAGCAAACAAATTAAATAGGTATGGTTCTGATAGATGGATTTCTCACACAAAAAAATCCACGAATAAGAGAAAAAAAGCAATATGCACGCAGCTCTGTAATAAAAGCCAATGCCTACCATGAAGGCTAGAATCGCGATAGCCCAAAGATGCATATACAGTCCAACGCCGTGCAATGGCACCACCCCTGGAAAGAAGGTGAAGTGAAAGTTCGATGAAAGAATATCGACCCATCCCTCGCGAAAGTACTCGATCACAAGAGCAATCATTGAAATAGAAAAGCAAATTCGAAAAACGGCCAGTGATGCAACACTTACAGGCGCTTCCAAATAGGCAGAAAATTTGAAAGCAGGGCTTTTCAACTGTGAGTCAGCGGTGTTATCCTCAGCCATAACCTAAGAATAGCAGTTAAGACATGACGTCATCAAAGAAACTACAATCTGTTGCTGCACTGCTCGCCAGCTGTTGCTTGTCTGGTTGCATTCAAAACAATGTCAAATTAAGCTCACCGCATTCAACACCACTGGGGGACAGTCCAAACCAGTCAGCGAAAAGTCCCGAGAAAGCCGTACAAGTAATGCAGAAGCCACTATATCTGCAGCAAGGAGCTTTCGTCGAAAGACAAAACATTCACTCATCCAGGGGATTGACCGAATGGTATTTTCATTGCTATCCGCATTTTGACTATGATGTGACAACCAATCCACTCAAACCAAATCAAATCTCATTGAGGATCAAGAAAGTGACTCTGACTATTTCTTGCCCGGTTACGGTGCGAATCGGCAAACAAGAAAAGTCGACCATAGACCACGAAAATGGTCACGTTCAAATCGTTAAAGACATTTATCAGAATGCAGGATCTGCTGCAAAAGAAGCATGCTTGAGAGTTATTGGTTCTCAGTTTGATGGGACCGGAACTGACAGGAACGAAGCCACTGCAGATGCAATCGATCAAGCATCAAGAGCGGTGTGCAAATATTACACAGGAAAAACTGTTGCCGTCGTTAATGCGATATCGGCGAACTATGACGAAATAACTCAGCATGGAAACAAAAAAATTCCTATTCCTGAGGCTATAAAACTGGCAACGGAGAAATACAGAAACAAAGACGGTAACTAGTCGGAGATCCGCACTATTAGACCGTTCCCAGAAGAGCATAAGCGCAGTCAAGCACGCTACACCGTATACCACCGGCACGTTAAAATGTGGTGACAGCGCGATTAGCCCACACGTAGACGTGGAACATCTCCAGAAGATACCCTGACACACGGCATCAAATTTTACGCGCATCACCTTGAGGTGTTTATGCCAACGGCAAAATCGATAAGTTTCAAAATGCAATCAGATCGTTCGCAGAAGGGAGCAACACTTGTTCTCATCGCGGCAGTAACTCTGGGAGTCGTTGTATCTTTGATTTGGTTTTGTCTAAACTACGCGCGCTTACTGGGAAGCAACTCGGAACAAAAGAAAGCCATCGAATCTGCAGCTCTTGCGGCGGCGGCCGATGTCAGTGCCATAGTATTGCCGACTGCAGAGTTCGGCTATGTCTCGCTTTCTGACCAGGCTCCGATCGGCAAGGCAACTGTAGCCGGAGATCAGTACTACCTCCCCGTGAGAGGCGTCAACACTCTCATCGGAACGGCTCGAGTGGACGCACTCATCGCATCTGAGCTCTACAAAATAGACTCTTCACCTGTGTGGATGGAGCTCGTCCAACTAGACATGGACAACACCAAAAGCGTGATCAAGCAATTGACGGATGTAGTCACAGCATCGCTGACTCAAAGCGGTTCGCCGCTCGCTTTAGACCGCGACAGCAATCCGATCAACGTCTACACTGACGCCGAAACAGCATACACGCAGAATTCGATTCGTATGTCCGGCTCTTCAAATTACGTCCCGAAGTCGCTGGTTTTGACACTGGGCGAGTTGTCCACTCCATCTGACACGAACATACCGGTTCCTCAACCATCGGGAACCTACCCGGTCAACCCGAGTTTGCAACAAAACGGCAATTATAAATCGTACGTCAATATTCCAGTTGCAACGCCAACAGGCAATATGGATTTTGTCTTCGGCGGAATCGGAGCAACAAGCCGACTGGTCGACGAAAAGGTTTTCGTGACAAGCGCTCCGTCTCTGCCCTACCATGTACCAACGATCGTCAAGGCCGAAGCAGACCAGATCATCAAGACTTCTCAGACTCCGAACGGCGCAACTTTTCACAGCGCAGCTTGTGCGCAACCGTCCAGTGTCTTCGACGTTCGTCCAGCACCAGGCGCAGTAGCGATAGAGTTCCCGGACGGGCCGCTGCCCACTCTGGTGCAACCCGCGTCACTTCTCACCAGCGACTACCTCAACAAGGGTACTGATTGCGACGTCCTCTCATCGGTAGGAGACTACCCCAAGGATGCCGGGTCAATGCTCGACGATTCTTGCCCAAGTTGCCCCACTACCGTCACCGACAACAAAATTGCCGATGTCTGGAGAATAACCCTTTATGACTGGTTCAGGAGGGGTGGTGTAAGAGCCAACATCAGCGACATCGTCAACGCACAGAAGACTGCTTTTAACGCTCCACCGGTAGCCAACGTCGATTGGATCACAGAACTCAGCACCACTCCGCTGAAAAATACAAATCTCTCAGCCCCTCCAGTTTCCGGACCACAAATCCCATTTGGCATTATGCACATCTACAAGTTCGACAGTAATGGCAATGTCGTCTACAAGAGCCAACCTGTCGCGCCATATCCGTACGAAGTGGTAGGAGATCGACAACTTTATGCGGAAAAGTTGGGCAAAGATGCCGGACCGCCTGCAACTTCAGATTTCATCATGCCGGCGGCTCAACTACCAACTCTAACTTTCACCAATGTTGTGTTACCTGATATTGGCAATGGTGGCGGCGGAAAGGGTCCTGGCAAACCTGATGATAAAAAAGACAAAGGTGGTCCGGGTATCCCAGGTGGCAACATCATATTCACACAGGCGATTGATGTCTATGTTCGAGATCAGTGTCGAAACCTGGAAGCAGGGACTGGCAGCGCTCCAAAGCATGGTGGCGAACCACTGAATGACACACTCATGGCAATGAACGCGTTAGACTCACACAAGTCAATCGCTATGAACCGCCGTTCGAATGACTACGGTTCTGGCGGAGTGGGCGCGAAGGGACCACCTCCCGGTCCAAAAGGTGGCGGAGCCAACCCGTTGCTGGGAGCGCAAAGCGACTTTGGCGACAACATTGCTCCAGCAGAACCAACCCTCACCTTCTCTCAAGCGGCTTCTCCATCCAAGCGCCCCACGTATGAAACAACAGGGCTGACCGGAAGCATTCGTTTCAGAAGGCAAATACAAGTCACAGGGTCTGTGCTTGACGTTTTGACCGGTATTTTGGGTAGCAAAACCGACATTGGATACGTCGGAGCCAAATTTGCCGGTATCAAAACCTATTACACTCCAGTGAGCGACACAGTCACGGTAGTTGACGACCTGCTCGACAAGTAACCCATGGAGCGCGCCCGTCCCGGGCGCACTCACCCGCTAGCTTTCACTAGCGGTTACAGCTGGCTGCGGCTGCGACGGTTTAGGCTTGTTGAAAATAAAGTGGTTGACGATACCAAGAACAATAACCAGAGCCGCAAGACCGCCGATAGCAATGAGTCGGTCGTGAGCGGTCGAAGCCTCACCCAACTCAAGCAGTTCATGCGAAAGAAGCGCGCTCGCAGCCATAGCCCCTGGAATCAAGATCAAATTCTCGTGCCCATCAACAAGGCGTTGATAGAATGCGGGCGCCATCGCACACATCAGAATACCCGCAACGGTGGCTGCGATGAGCATGCCCGATGTCGGTTCAGGATGCACGAAGTAGTTTGATCCAATCGGCAAAGCTACTGCTGAAGCCAGCAGTAAAACGGTCAAACCGCGCTTCTCTTTTGTATCTCTAATAAAGATACTGAGCACGACGACAAGCAAGAAACCGGCATAAAGAGCTGCGCTTGTGTAGCTGTGCGTGAGGTTGACACCAGTGACGTTGGGATTGTACTGAGCAACAAATGTTTGAACCAGGGCCTTGACTGCCCAAAATATGCCAGCCACGTAAGCAGTACCAGATTTGGTGGCAACCAACATCGTACCCGCCAACACCAGCACACCCAGCATGCCGAAGAGTCGGCTGGCGACCAGTGTGAAAATTCCGATATAAATCAGCTGCTTGAGACCTTTTACTGTTGCATCTTCTTCTTTATCATCCGTGGTCTGCAAGAGATACGCAAAGATAAAACCGGCACCAGCAATTGCAGCGATCTTTGTCATCGTGGCGGCATCAATCACTTTGGTGATTATGCATAAGACATAAAGTCCACCTGTGACGGAAAGTATGATTCGTTTCAAATACGCCTTATCGCCTTTTGCAAACAGTGGTCTCTGCAGCCAACGCAAACACATCGATACAGCAATCGTGCCCAGCACTATAGACTCTTGTATGACATTACTGACAGTGCTGCCGCCGACGTTCGCCCAGTAGACAGTCACCAACCAGGTCAAGCTGGGCAGGAGATCTTCCAGCGTAGATTTTTCCGGTTGCAACAGATTGTCCGAAACTTTCCACACGAAAAGACCGGCAATCATCGCAGCTATCGCAGGCTCCGACGATGCAGGCAGCGCCATGCACGCACCGACGAACATAGCCAACATCAATATCGATCGCTCGAAAGGCAAAAAGTTCAATCGGGAAAGTAAAAATGGAACCAACATGGCAGGAGCGAAATAGAGTGCCATAGAAGCTATAGTCAGCGCGCCGAGGTGAGCCAGGCCAAACAGTGCCAGAAACGGAACTAGAACAAATGCTGCCACCTTTAAAGACGGAGCGAGCGTTTTGGCTGACAACTCAGTCCACTCTTTTCCACGCAGAAAAAACCAGAAGAACACAACGGCAGCGGTACCAAAAAATAGGATCAGTGTGTTGGTCGACAACGTAGCCATGTGATCCTCACCTCGTATGGATGTAGCGTGTTAGACTGAGACTGTATTTCAAGAGGCTGGCTATGAGATTCGCCTACCCGTTGCTCTTTATTCTACTTGCAATTATCTCTGCCAGTACGTGGATTTCGTCTCTTGTATTCGCTGATCCGAAGGACGAAGCGATCACATTTTTAACAGATATCAAATCTGGCAAACTTGCGAGAACAGTCAAGCACTTTGGCGGAAACGCTTGCCGCTGCCCAGCTAAAGGCGGTTGGGGCTCATACTTGATCTATCAGTCAGGTCAAGAGCCGAATCTTGCATTCATGACCGGACATGATTTCGAGATCGGAAAACCAACATCGACAAAAATGGAAAACACAAAGTCCTATTTGGTTCCGTGGGAACGACCTGAAGATTCTGCAGTAGACGTGCCGATCTCATTCGATGAGAAACGCTACGCACCGGTATTTCTGCCGCTTCCAATGGCTTACGGAAAAACGATGACGGAAGAAGAATTCGACAAGTTTTTACAAGATCCTGACAAGGATTCCTGGAAGGGTTTTACCCTCAGATTTCGACCCAGCATCAAACCAGGCAGCATCGCACCACCGACAGAGCCGCTTCCACCCGAGGCTGCTACAGAATTTGAAGCATTGCAGAAGAATGGTGCGAAGAAAAACGACGAAGAGAAATTACCACCCAAAGAATCTACAGACGATGCAATCAAAGAAGCGTTGGGCTCTGAAGCAACCGAGTATCTTCATCCCAAAGAGGCCGGTGCGGTTGTTCGCAGCGACGGAACGACGATTCCATGGCAAGAGATAGAAGCAAAACTTCCGCGACTGAAAAATTCTATCCTGCGATTACACGTGGTCAGGCGTGGACAGATAAAAGACTGGACGATTTATCACTTCGGGCTGATGGACCCAGTTCTCGTCGAAGGTGCAAAGGAAATTCATTTCACGCACGACCGGCGTCCATCCTGAATTCTCACGCTGATATCTCTTTCTCGGCTCGACTTACCGCATCAGGCTCAGCCAAAATGCCAACGCGATTGTACGCCTTCCAGGTTTCGTCCCACTGCAAAACAACGTAGCTGGTCTTGGAATATTTGGTGGACAGACGTGTAATCTGTGCCCTTCCTTTTGGAACAAGAACATACGCATCTAACTGCGCGCACGACTGGCAGAACGCTTCCGTGTCGTCTTCAATGTTATTGAGTTTGACAACATCGCCTCGCGTCAGCTTCTTGTCGCAGTTATGGCAACGCGAGGCACGCGTTAAAACGTAAACGGCATTTCGTTTCTTCGTGGTACTACCGGCTTCCGTCACTTAACGAACCAACTCATCTCTACCGGCAATCGAAGCATGACCGTCCGGAGCGGTCAGAGCCGCGCGCAAACCATAATCCTGGGCAATCTTCATATCAACGGCATCGAGAAACTTTTTACCGCCGTTTCCGTTCATGTGCGCGGTATCCCTGAAGTCACTGATGACGAATCTGGCTGGGTCATTCAAATTCAAAAACTTACAGTTGTTTTCTGCCACCAGCTTTTCAGTGACAGACATGTACTTGTCGTACATTCCAGGCGGCATCACTGACATGTTTGCCGGCATCAGAGGCATATTAACGACGAGCACTTCGATGTTCCTATCACGCAAGAGCTTGAGCAGCCTTGATAAAAATTGCGACTCAGCACGAAACAACTCACTCTTGTCACCACGAAATCTCGAACGATACTCGTTTGTATTATCCTCATAAAGCGAGAGTTTATGAGGCTCCATCACAAATTCGCCTTCCTCGGCAATGGCTTTCAGCTTGGCGGCGAGCGTCTTGTTGCGTTCGGCGTCTGTGACCGGATTAAGAGCTACTTGAGGACTCTGTATTGGGGAAAGGAATTTCTGACTGGTCTCCTCAGCAATGGCTTGCATTTGCAAGCGCTTACCCCAGAGCACGAAATATCGTCCCCACAGGTAGTCTGCGCGCTGCCATACTTGCGGCATAGCGATATCGACGATATCCGCTACGTCCATAAACTGACTGAAATATCGGTATGGATGACTGGTGGCGGGGTATTGAACATGGTGCTCGATGAAATCGCGCAAGGTAATACCAAGCACTACAACTTTGGGCTTGCGCTCACCGTCAAGCAGATACCGAGCCACCATGTAATCGTCGGAGATCATTCCGCCCGGCAGCCCCAGATTGACGCACGAGAATTTCTTCGGACCGATCAAGCCTGAGAGCTGGTCTTGCATATAGATGCTGTGGTCGTGATGCACACAGTCGAAAGTCTTGTTCAGATAATCTGCATCGAGCATCGGCGTAGGTATCATAACCAGCGAAGATCCCAACAGCACCACATCTGGTGCCGACGGCGCCTTCAGGTAGGATTGCGTGCGCCACCACTCCCACGAGTGCGGCGACGGCAGACGAGTCGGGTCCACTTTTCCGAATGGATTGGCAATTACCAGAGTCAGATCGACACACAAAAAAAGTATTGCCGCCCAGAAAAATTTCGAGCGCCATATCGTCTGCAGTTGTATTGCTTGCTCTGTGTTCATTTCGCCACATGCCAAGAGAGAACATCTTACGTTAAATTCGGACTCTGACGAGCCCAGACGCCGGGCGTAGAGATAAACTATTTAAAAGAACGTCTGGCGCACCGCCAGCGTCGAACCCGGCATCATATGAATTTCCTCCAATCTTCACGCTCTATGACGTATCCAGGAACCTACTGATGTTTCTGTTTTACGTCGCGTCAACCATTCCTTATCTCGCCATCGTGCTGACCACGCTGGGTTTGATCTTCTATTTCTTGAGGAAGAAACGCGAACAAGCCGCTTTGTACAACGTAGCCTGCCTGATCTATGGAGCGATTGCCGTTGCTGCTGCGTTCCTGCTGCGCGGAGACGGCTTCGATTTCATCCGCCTGCTGTCAATCGGCGCGTTCCCCTGCGGTTTTCTGCTGTTTGCCATGTTCACCGCTCTGGCGCTACCCAAGCTGAAACTGCTGGCCGGCTACTTTGTCTTCATGTGCATCGTAATTGCCGGCATCGGAATCGATGCGTTTTTCATCGAGCCTCATTCATTACAAATGGACCATGTGCAAATCGAATCAGCAAAACTGAAGCAACCAATGCGAATTGCTGTCGTGACCGATTTACAGACAGACCATGTTTCAGATTACGAGAAATCGGCTCTCGAGAAAGTGCTCGCCGAAAAACCTGACGTCATTGTTTTTCCTGGTGACTATGTTCAATCAAACGGCAGTCGAGGTCCGGTAGTTTGGGAACGGCAGAAGGTGTTGCTCAATCAACTTTTCAAAGACGTCAAACTGTCTGCACCTAAAGGTGTGTTCGCAGTGGGAGGCAATTGCGAAGACGAGAATTGGCCGAAGATTTTTTCGGGTCTGCCTGTCACCTGTTTTCCCGAGAGCGCAACGATTGATTGCGGCGATTTTGTCGTGACAGGCTTGACGCTCGAAGACTCGTTCAACCAGAAGTATCCGTTCAAACACAGCGACAAATTTCACATCGTCGTCGGTCACGGTCCAGACTATGCGCTCTCAAGCACAGATGCGGATCTTCTGACAGCAGGGCACACACACGGCGGACAGGTCGTTATCCCGGGTTACGGTCCACCCATGACTTTGTGCCATGCACCAAGAGAGTGGGCTCAAGGCTGCGTGAAAGAAATTCATCCCGGCACGACACTGATCCTCTCACGAGGAGTAGGAATGGAACGTCACTTCGCACCGCGCATGCGCTTTCTGTGCAAGCCGCAAATAATAATCGCCGACATCGTCCCCAGGAAATAATCCGTATTTTCTGGCGCCTCTTTTGTGTTCAATCTTCCAATTTATCTTGGGGAAAAGTGTCTTGATTTCGAGGCATGCCGAAAGCTCGACTTCAAGGTATTTACCTTGATTTCGAAGGATTTTTCTTCTCACAAATTCTCTTTATTTGGGGTACTCCTCGTGATATATTGAATTCATCAACTTTTCTATTTCTTTTACGTCAGTGAGTTCACTCGCGTACGAGTCCAACTAAAAGTAGCGACAGACAATCAGCAAGAACAGAGGCGCAGCCTCATAAGGAGACGACCATGCTTGTGATGGATGAAAAGGCCAAACATGAAGCGATGATGAAGAAGATCGAGGCTGGAGAGAAGCTCGAGTCTCCTGATGAGATCACTGCTGAATATAAGGAACACCTTCTCACTCTTATGATTGCTCAAGCCGACTCCGAATTGGCGGGAGCCTATGGATACATTCCGTGGATCGAAGGCGCTCCGACGGTCGCTGAAAAGTTGGCGATGGCCAACATCGTTAAAGACGAAGTGCGTCACGGCAAAGCCATGTACGACCTTCTCGATCGGCTTGGTGTCGACGTTTACAAGCTCATTAATGAAGATAAGATGAAACATCGCATGCAGGTCTTCTACGAACCCATCGAGACATGGGCTGACCTCGTCATGTTCAACTTCCTCATGGACAGAGCCGCAGGCCACCAGCTCAAAGACGCTATCGAATGCAGCTGGGGTCCCTGGTCGCGCACGATGATCCAGATCGAAAAAGAAGAATGGATGCACGTCAAACACGGCGAAACCTGGGTTAGAAAGCTTGCTGCCGACCCGGCCACAAAAGCCGATGTACAGCGCGCGCTCGATTTCTGGTTCCCCAAAGTCAATAAAGTCTTTGGCAAAGCCGACACCGAAAGCAATAAGGAATATCAGAAGTTCAAGCTCAAACAACGCGACAATCACGACGTCCGCGTCTCCTGGTACGAAGAGATGACGCCTCTTCTGAAGAGTTATGGATTAGTTGTTCCAGCAATCACTGTTGTCGAGTGATATAAAAGAGCAGTCCACGCGGTATTATGGTGGCTTCGTTCCCACTGTAAAAAACGTCTGTGCCAATACAGTCAGAAGTGTTCATGTGGAATAGTCAGATTGAGAGTCTGGCCAGAGCCGACCTCGAGCAGTTGCAACTACAGCGACTGATTCAGACGGCTCATCGCACTTACGAACGCGTGCCCTTTTACAAAAAAGGTTTCGATGAGGCCGGCATACGACCAGATTCAATCAAGTCGCTTGCCGACCTCAAACATCTGCCTTTTACGCGCAAAACCGACCTGCGCGAGAATTATCCGTTCGGGCTATTTTCAGAACCTCTAAGCGGCGTCAACCGGCTGCACTGCTCATCGGGCACTAAAGGCAAGCCGACAGTCGTTGGCTATACAAAAGCCGACATCGAGAATTGGGCAGAGGTTGTAGCTCGCTCGCTTGCTGCTGCCGGCGCCCGCCCGGGCGATATCATTCACAACAGCTATGGATACGGACTTTTCACCGGTGGACTCGGAGTGCACTATGGCGCCGAGAAATTGGGGGCGACTGTTGTCCCCGCATCTGGTGGCAGAACCCAACAGCAGATTTTGCTGCTGCAAGATTTCAAAGCAAGAATTCTGTGCTCGACACCTTCCTACGCTCTCAATATAGCCTACACGCTGCAGGAGCTTAACATCGAACGAGATTCCATCAACCTTGATATTGGAATCTTCGGCGCCGAACCGTGGACCGAAGAGTTCAGAACTCAGATTGAAGGTCTGCTAAAAATTCGAGCTCTCGATATTTATGGACTGAGTGAAGTTATGGGTCCGGGAGTATCAATGGAGTGCCTGCAGGGCAGAAGTGGATTGCACATCTGGGAAGACCATTTCTTGCCGGAGATTATCGATCCCCAAACAGGCGAACAACTGCCTTACGGCGCGGAAGGTGAACTCGTCTTCACCTCGCTGACCAAAGAAGCAATTCCAGTGATTCGTTATCGCACAGGCGATATCTCGAAACTGAACATCGAGCGCTGTGCTTGCGGACGCACAATGGTGCGAATGGCTCGCGTCAAAGCCCGTCTTGACGACATGCTGATCATTCGCGGCGTTAATCTCTATCCATCCGAAATTGAGAAAGTACTGATGCAGATAGACGAGCTGGCACCACACTATCAGCTCGTTCTCGAACGCAAAAAGGCACTGGACACGCTGGAAGTGCAGGTGGAAATTACTGAGCACTTGTTGCAGCGTTTCGGCAAGTTCGAAGATGGTCAGGTTGAACTTTCCTCGCTCACTGAAAAAATTCAAGCATTACTGAAAGACGGAATGGGTCTGACAGCAGATGTCACCCTTCTGAAACCGAAGTCGATTGCGCGCAGCGAGGGCAAAGCCGTTCGCGTTATCGACCGAAGAAAAGAGAATAACTAGCCAGAGTGGCTTACCGGAAAAGGAGAGTCGGGATGAAGGCGGGATTGGAAATCGGGCAGTCTGCGGAGATAGATATTCTAGTCACCAAAGACATGCGCACTGAATTCGTCGGCGAAACAGTGCACGATTTGTACTCGACCTCCGACCTCGTCAACCATATCGAATGGGCTGCACGTAAATGCCTGATGCCCTTTCTAGAAACCACGGAAGAAAGCATGGTTTCTCACGTAGACATATCGCACCTGACCCTGACCGTTACGGGCATGAATGTGCGCGTCAAGGCGACAGTGAGCGAAATCAGAGACAAAAAAATCGTTTGCGACGTAGAAGCTTTCAACACGCGCGGCAAAATTGCCCGCGGCACAGTAACGCAATCAATAATTGAACGAACCTGGCTCGAAAACAAAATGAAAGAGCTTTCGCTCATCAATCAGCTCGCGCTGAACTTTCAGGTAGCAGCTGCAGAACAATCCAAACGATAGAGGAAAAAAAATGGTCAAGCTCGTTGCACTATATAAGAAACCCGCGAACGTACAGGACTTCGACGACCAGTATTTCAATACTCACTTGCCGCTAGCCAACAAGATGCCGGGCTTGAAGAAAGTCGAAGTTGCACGCATAACAGGCAGCCCGGCAGGCGAATCAGAATATCACCTCATGGCAGAACTCTACTTTGACAGCAAAGAAGACATGCAAGCTGCAATGTCGTCGCCCGAAGGACGTGCTTCAACGAAAAACCTGATGAGTTTCGCCAAGGACGTTGCATACTTTATGTTTGCGGACATCGAAAAGATACCCGCCGGCGCCAACACTTAAATAATTCGCTTCTTCTAAACGAGCAAACAAGGAGCCTGAATATGGCGCAATCGCCTTCGATCGAAACTTCCATCACAGGCGCAGCGCCTGAATCATTTGGGTTTCGCCGAATCATCTACGCAAAGAACGGTTTCGTATCCACAATTACGATCAACCGCCCCGACGTACTCAACTGCTTCGACTACACCACCTTGAAAGAGCTGGCGACAGCCTTTCTTGATTCCAGCGTCGATGACAAGATTGCCGTGATCGTCATTACAGGCACTGGCGACAAAGCATTCTGCACTGGAGCCGACCTGAAAGAGCAGGATGAGCACATTCTCAAGAAGCCGAATGATTATTACAAGTGGATGTACGCGTTCATCGAAATGCACGATCGCTTGCGCAATATCGGAAAGCCTACAATCGCCAGATTGAACGGCATGGTAGTAGGCGGCGGTAACGAGCTCAACATGGCTTGCGACCTGGCTGTAGCTGCAGACCATGTCACCATCAAACAAGTCGGAGCAGCCAGAGGCAGTGTCGCAGCCGGTGGCGCCACACAGTGGTTGCCACTGATTATCGGTGACCGCCGGGCTCGCGAAATGCTCCTCTTGTGCGAAAACATCGACGCTTACACAGCGCTTGATTGGGGACTGGTCAACCAGGTGGTTCCATACTCGATGCTCGACGAAGCGGTGAATAAGTTAGCCGAAAAATTGTATGACAAGCTGCCTGAATGCACTCGCTATACCAAACAGCAGCTCAATTTCTGGCGCGATTTCTCATGGTCGATGACTATTGGACACGCGCGCGATTGGCTGTCACTACATGCAGGCGCGCCGGAAACTGCAGACGGCTTGAGAGCGTTCCGCAAAAAAACAGAAATGGATTACGCCGCGATTCGGGCACGAGCATCCCAACCGGCAGAAGGTGCAAAATGCAAATCTTGCAATTCGCACTTACCTGCAGGATTTAAATTCTGCGGCGCATGCGGAGAAAAAATAGAGTAAAGATTTTGGACGGAAGACCGCCGAACCAGTACACACAAGGAGATGGAGATGATGACTTTGACCTATCAGAACATAACCACAGCGGTTGAAGATCAAATCGGGATCGTTACTTTGAATCGACCCAAAGTGCTGAACGCCCTCAACCATGAATTGATGGGCGAGTTAGTCAAAGCCCTCGAAGCTTTCGACCGTGACGACGCCGTTCGCGTTATCGTTCTCACCGGTGGGGAGCGCGCCTTTGCTGCCGGCGCCGACATCAAAGAGATGTCGGAAGAAACCACAGTCAGCATCATGGACAAAGATCAGTTCTCGACCTGGGATCGCATCAAACTGATCAGAAAGCCTATAATTGCCGCCGTAAGCGGCTACGCTCTGGGTGGAGGTTGCGAGCTCGTCATGAACTGCGACATCATCGTCGCCTCCGAAACAGCACAATTCGGACAACCTGAAATCAATCTTGGTGTCATACCTGGTGCCGGTGGAACTCAGCGCTTAACGCGCATCGTCGGCAAGTACAAAGCCATGGAACTTATCCTCACCGGTCGTCCATTCACAGCCAATGAAGCCTTGCAGCTGGGATTGGTGAACAAAGTCGCCCCAGTGGAACTGTTCCTCGAAGAAGCAAAGACAATGGCTAAAGAGATCGCAAAGAAATCACCAATTGCGGTGAAGCTGGCTAAAGAGGCAATCATGAAGACGTTCGAAACCACCTTGAATGAAGGGCTGCAGTTCGAACGCAAAAACTTCTACATGCTGTTCTCATCGGAAGATCAGAAGGAAGGAATGAAAGCATTTATGGAAAAACGACAAGCGTCATTCAAGGGACGTTAGATCATCTTTGTGAAACCGCCAGAAGTAATCAGGAGCAAAACAATGGCTGAAGAAAATATTCTGCTGATCGAAAAGAAGAATGGTGTCGGAATCATCACTCTCAATCGACCAGACAAATTGAACGCATTTAACGACGAGTTGACCTTCTCTGTGCAAGACGCACTGAAGGAAATGGAGAAAGACGCCACGGTGCGGGCAATCGTAATCACCGGTGCAGGACGAGGATTCTGCTCTGGACAAGACCTGCAAAGCCGTAGCATCAGCCAGGACATGGGTCAGCGACCATCACTGGGTGATTCCATCCGTCGCCGTTACAATCCAATCATTTTGAAACTGCGAAAAATCGAGAAACCAGTAATCGCCGCCGTCAATGGTGTCGCCGCTGGTGCAGGCGCTAGCCTGGCATTTGCCTGCGACTTACGCATCGCGGCAGAAAATACAGTATTTATTCAGTCGTTCACGAAAGTCGGTCTCGTTCCAGACTCTGGTTCCACTTTCATGTTGCCTCGTTTGATTGGCGTAACCAGAGCCTTCGAACTAATGCTTTCAGCCGATAAACTCGATGCAGCTGAAGCGCTGCGCCTGGGTCTCGTAAACAAAGTAGTTCCTGCAGACAATTTGATGACAGAAGCAATTGCACTTGCAGAAAAGATTGCCGCCGGTCCCTCAAAGGCATTCGGTCTGACTAAGCGCGCAGTAAATCGTGCCATCTTTTCGGATCTTGAAGAACTGCTCGAATACGAAGCCAGCTTGCAAGAAATTGCAGGACGCAGCGACGACTTCGCTGAAGGCGTCAAAGCTTTCGTCGAGAAGCGCACGCCTGCCTATACTGGCAAATAAGCGCCCGTGATTCAAGCAAAAGAGGGGATGAGTTTTCACATCATCCCCTCTTTTCAATGATCATCATAAGATTGGCGCGGAACAATTCTCACACAATACGTCATTGAAACCATGAGCTTAAGTCTTACAACCAAAGCCATCCTGGGTGCTCTGACCACACCACTGTTCCTTGGCGTGCCTGTATTCCTTGCGGCGGGCACCCTGAATTTCTGGCAAGGCTGGGCATTCGTGACTGTATTCTGGGTGGCAACCGCTTTGCACACCGCGGATTTGATCAAAAACGATCCGGAACTGCTGAGAAGACGAATGAAAGCAGGTCCCCGAGCAGAGAAGCGCAGCGCCCAGAAACTGATCATGGTTCTTTTCGTAGGGTTTTTTGTCTTGCTCCCAATCGTTGGCGGTCTTGATCATCGCACAGGCTGGTCGCATATGCCGGTGTGGCTTGTAATTCTTGGAGACCTCCTGATTGCGCTGAGCTATTTACTCTTCCACTTTGTCTTCAGGCAAAACCGATTCGCTGCCGCGACTATTCAAGTCGAGCAAGATCAGAAAGTTGTATCAACCGGACTTTATGGAATCGTTCGCCACCCCATGTATTGCGGCGCCGTAACTTTATTAGTTGGAATGGCGCTGGCGCTGGCTTCCTATCCGGCTCTCGTGCTGGCCATTCTCGGTCTTCCGTCATTGCACTGGCGCATAGAGGACGAAGAGAAGTGTTTGATAGAAGAGCTTCCCGGCTACGATGAGTACCGAAAACAAGTACGCTGGCGGCTTATCCCGGGCTTGTACTGACCTGCCCGATGCAACATATCGCCACAGTGAACGCTGTCAAACTTTGCCCTGGCGTTCAGGCAGTCGTTGCGGATTGCATTCGTCGCAGTACAGGCAGCAGTTGGGCGGCGGACTGATATCGATCTCTCACTTCCATAGCCGTGCAGGACGTGACTATCTCAGCTACATCATCCGAGACTTCTGCATTCAAAGTTTTCGGGTTGGAGGTGGAAAGAGCTTCAGGCTCCTTACCCGTCAAACAGTAGTACATTGTGCAGCCGAGAGCGTAGATATCGCTCTGCACAACGGCTTTGCCGCGAAATTGCTCGGGGGCTATAAAGGACTGTTTGCCGACGAAAGTACCTGTCGCTTTACTTAAAAATTCATTCGATGCACCAAAATCGATGACCACAAGCGTGCCATCTTCTCGAAGAACAAGATTATCAGGGCTGAAATCACGATGCAGGATTGGTGGCTCTTGCTCGTGCAAATACTTCAGTATAGTCGCTGCCTGCACCGCCCATTCCAGCACTGTGGCTTCTTTCTGAGCGCCGTGTTGCTTGACGAATTGTCGCAGGTCCTGACCGTTGACATACTCCAACATCAGATAATTCCGACCTGACTCTCCGAAACTATCCAGCACTGAAACTACACCCGGATGAACCAACTTCATCAGAAACTTGGCCTCACGTTCAAACAGTTCTTTTGCCTTTTCGCTCACCTGCGTAGCTCCATCTTCAGGCAAGACAGCCTCTTTCAGAACGACCAGCTTAGAATCATCCAGCTGACACAAATAGACTGCAGCGAGCCCGCCCAGTGAAAGCTGCCGAACGACTTTCAGACTACCGTTCCGCAATACCTGCCCGGGAGCAAGCGGCATAAATGTGGTAGAGGAAAAGCGCCTGCGCAGCTCGTCTTCCCACATAGCGGTGTAGCTGAGGCTGCCCTCCTGAACTGTTTGAGTTTTAAATGTGTCTTGCAACAACTGCAAACTTGGATCGCGCTCACAATCAACGCCCCACATTTCTATCGCCAGCAACATCTGTTCGATCTCCCCAGGCTTCATGTTTCCCAGATCGAGCTTGAGAGGACGCCCACTGGCAAAATAGAAAACCAACTTCTTACCGGCGAGATCCGTTGAATCATTAGTCACAACATCGATTTTTCTAATGGCTGACCAGGGAACATACCTGTTACCCGGTCGTAAAAGAATGGGGAAGCGAATGCCGTTCTTATCCAGCAACAAACTATTGTTCGATAAAACTCGCATCGAAAGAAGGCAACAAACTGCAAGCGCGATGTAGGAGAGAGGAACTCCCAGCCAATTTATCATCGATGCATCCAACACATGCTGAATTAAAGCCGTAACGAGAGCAATCACACCAACGATGCCGATGAATGGTGCAACGATACCCCAGATAGGAAATGTCAACCGCAAAGCCGTCGATGCGGTCTTGATCACAGGTGATTCATAGCTTGTTGTTACAGTTAACTCGGCCATCAGGCATCTACCTTCAATGCTTCTTTCTCGACTATTTTTATCGTATGCACTGTTTCATCATCACTGTTCACAGGTCCAGTATCACTGTTCGTAGCTCCGATATCGCTACTGTTAGCCGGCCCAGAATCGTCACCGCTGACTGTTGCATCATCACTGCTCGCCGGTCCGGCAACATCACTACCAGATTGTGCCGCTGACTCCACAGGCGCCTTACCGAACGGCACCGAAAGCGCACTGACAATCTCATCCACGCTCTTATACCGGACGCCGCAATCAGCAGCGGTGCATCCCTGAATGACACTATCCATGGTTTCACTAACAGCAGGCTGTGTCTCGCGTACTCGCGACTGCGTAATCGGCTCAGGGTCCTGCCCCGTCAACATATAGAACAGAGTTGCACCCATGGCGTAGATATCACTTTGCGCAGTTGGTTTACCTCTAAATTGCTCAGCAGGCATGTATGCCTGTTTACCAACAACCAAGCCGGTTCCTTCTTCGTCATTCTGGGCAACGTTAAAGTCGATTAGCTTAAGCGTTCCGTCTTTCTGCAGAATCAAATTGTCAGGCGTGAAGTCTCGATGAATAATACCTTTGCTATGCAAATAATCGAGCACAGTACACATTTGAGCGGCGAGCTCTTTGACCTGGTCTTCAGGCATGGCACCGCGATCTTCGATGATCTGTCGCAACGATTTGCCGTCCACCCATTCGAGAACGAGATAACCCCGATGATCTTCTACAAAGTAGTCTAACAATTTGACGATGTGATTACTTTCCAGATCGCGCAGTATTCGAGCCTCTTGCTCGAAACGCTCAAGCGCCTGTTTACGAATTTCCGCCTCGACAAATACTGGAATAATCGTTTCTTTGAGCACCACAGGCGCTGTGGAATGCTGAGTGTCGCCCACGTGATGTGTGCAGAGGTAAGCCGCGCCCTGGCCTCCAACACCGATTCTACGTTGCACCTCAAACTGCCCGTTATGTAAAACTCGACCGGCCGAAAGCGGTTCCAAACTCTGACGCTCAGGTGGCGCCGCCAGAGATTGCAACCACAATTCCGTGTAGCTGTGCGCCTGCCGGGGCATCAGCGTCTCCATCAGAGCTGTATCCACAGCACAATGTGGTGCCCATCGTTCCAGGGCACGGCTGAATCGCGATCTATCTTCCGGTGTCAAGGCAGCCAACTCCAGATCCAACTTATTCTTTGAGGCACCACGCAGCTGAATAAGCCAGTGGTCAGGACCCGCAGAAATAGTCGGTTTAACAAGCGAAGCAGCAGAAATATTTTTCCAGCTAGCGGCACTGACCGGCAAATTGAATCTTCCCAACTTTAAGTTGAGCTGCGCTCCAGATGCGTCCATAACCAGACGATTAGGCTTCAGCAACAATTTCATCAACTGATAAAAAATAGGCGTCAGACAAACAAGCAAAACTAGCGCTACAGCAGGATTTGACACCATCGTCCAAAGGCTCGATATGCCATCACCGATATTTTTTCCGATCGCCGATTCCATTGCCACAATCGTGTTAATCAGTTGCTCCTGAAACATAATTGTCGATTCCGGCGAGTAGCTGCCCAGAGGCACGGAGTAAACTCCTTTCACCATCGCCAACCACAACGGTGTGGCAACCACAAAGGTCAGCGCCGGTCCGAGGCGAGACCAACTCTCTGCAGTCTCCATGAAAACCTTCTGTATATCCTTTAAAACGCGCCGAGAATAATATTTGATCTCAGTCCGATCGGCTTCTTCAAGAGCAGCTTTCCGCGCCAATTTCTTGCTTTTGCACAGCGTCGTAATTACAGGATCAATAGTGCAGTGCGGCACCCGATTTTCGATCAGATTGAGAAGCTTTTCAAAATCGTCATAGTGCAACCGGTTTAAATTGAGAGACAATTTGTTGCCGGCGCCGAAGTAGAGCAAAAGGGACGCAGGCGTAATACCATTCTGCGAATAAATCAGTCCGACAGAACGCAACTCAGCAAGTTTGTATTTGGAAAGACCGAGATGTATATAAGTGTCATCGATTCGAATTTTGCGACGTAAAAGGTCATCTATAAAGTAAATCAACCCGACAACCAGAATGACCGGATAGCCCAGCTGGAAAGCGAAGTTGCCCAGCCGGGAGAGAATCCAACCGGCCAGCGGAATCAGTAAGTAAAACCAAAACGGCAAAAGGAACAACGCTTTGGCCCACAAAGCGGTGGCACTCCAGCGGTCGCCGTAAAGGATGATTTTATCGTTTGCCAAACTATAACCCGGCCTCTGTCATTACTCTTTTGCCCGGATTTTTTGTTCAGAAAGCGGGACAAATATTAGAATCCAGGGTCTTTGTCGTTTATTGAAGGATCTTCTTTTGGCATCTCGCCGCCGTTAGTCTGCATGTCCTGCTGCTTGCGCATGAGCGGTGACGGCTTCACCTGATACGGCGCTTCGGCTGGAGCCACCATCTGCTCAAGCATTTCAACACGCTGCTTGGCTTTTGCGACCTTGATTTGATCGGTGGAATAGCGTGAGAACTCCTTATATTCCTTGATTGCTGATGAGATGTGCCGCTCGGCGTCAAACATCATGCCCAGCTGCAGATGAATGTCCGGCTCCGCCATGTTCAAGCTCAGCCCTTTATGCCAATTCTGAAGTGCGCCCTGATGATCGCCCTTAGCCAACAGGCAGATGCCCAGATCAAGGTAAAGATGTGGATAATTCATGCCTTTGAGCACTTTTTCGCTCTTGATCATGTCGCCAAACTGAGCGATTGCGCCAACCCAGTTCTTCTGCTTCATCATCAACTCAGCGTAAGCCATCCACGCATCTGTAAATGTCCAGGGTTTGTCGCCCAGCGCATATTCATACTGCAACTGAGCCTGCCAGGGACTGCCTTTAGCCTCGAAGACCCGGCCATAAAGGTAGTGTCCCCGCAAATTCTCCTCTGTATGGCTATCGGCATTCATCGCTTCCGAGCACTCAGCTTCAGCCTCATCAAGCCGTTTGTTGCGCAGATAGATTTCCGCAAGAAGAATGTGCGTTCTGAAAGCAGCTCCGGTGCTCTGCTCGATTGCCTTCTTTGCTGCTTCAATAGCCTTCAAGTCCTGATTTTTAGCCATGTAAGAAACGGCTAAATAATGGTATGAGTCAGGCGCATAATTATTTCTGGCAAAGTAGATCGACTGCAAGAAAGCGTCTATTGCTCCATCCCAGTCGCCTTTTTTGATGTACTCGAGCCCCAGGTCGTGGTTTTTGACCATGGGGTCTTCTGTGTTGGGCGCCTTCACTTTAGCGCTGCACGGGAGATGCACCGCTGCGGCGACAGTGAGTGACAAACTGAGCGAAATTAATGCGCTGGTAAGTTTTTTCAAACCCTATGCTCTATTGACCGACTATGCTCTTCTAATACACAAACCTGGAGACTCGGAAGGCTTACTCTTCAATGAGCTGCCGAAACTGAGCCTCGTCAATTATTGTTATACCAAGTTCTTGTGCCTTCGCAAGTTTTGAACCAGGGCTGGCGCCCACCAGCACGTAATCAGTTTTTTTGGAAACTGAGCTGGAAACCTTGCCGCCCCGGCGCTTGATCGCCTTTTCAGCAGTATCGCGATCCATAGTTTCAAGCGTGCCCGTGAGAACGAAACTTTTGCCCGCAAGTGTCTGTGCTAGAGGCGCAGTCTCTTCAGTTGCCAGAGTTTCGAGCGAAACGCCGACTTGTTTGAGTTCTTCGATTAACCTGGCTGTTTGCGGATGATGGAAAAATTCCACAACGCCCACTGAAATCGCCGGTCCGACGCCTTCGATACCGGCTATATCTTCAGCAGAGGCAGCCGCAAGCTTTTCCAGTGATTGATATTTTTCAGCCAGAACTTCAGCGCCTGATGTTCCAACATGTCGAATACCGAGAGCGAAAATCAAATTCGCTAACGGACGTGTTTTGGATGCAGCTATGGCTGACAAAATATTTTGCGCTGACTTCTTTGCCAGACGCGGAAGAGTCAACAATTGCTCCTCAGTCAGGCGATATAGATCGGAAACAGTTGATACCATGCCGTTTGAGACAAGCGTATCGATCAAAGACTCACCGACACCGTCTACGTCCATAGCATCGCGACTGACCCAGTGCTCGATACGACGGCGCACCTGCGAAGGGCAGCCGAAAGCGTTCGGACATCTGTAGACAACTTCGTTGCCGATGCGCTCCAGCGCAGTCGAGCAGACAGGGCAAACAGTAGGATAGACAAATTCGACTGAATCAGCCGGGCGTTTATCAACCTTTACGCTCAAAACTTCGGGAATTATCTCTCCCGCTTTGCGCACCACAACAGTATCTCCAACGCGGATATCCAGTCGGCGGATCTGCTCCGCGTTGTGGAGAGTGGCGCGCTTGACTGTGGTGCCGGCCAACTTAACCGGCTTGAGCCAGGCGACAGGAGTGACGGCACCAGTTCTACCAACATCGAAGTGAATCGCTTCGATTATCGTGTCTGCTTCCTCAGGCGGATATTTGAACGCCACTGCCCATCTAGGGCTATGCGCTGTCGCGCCGACCTGGTCCCAGAGAAATCGTTCGTTCAACTTAACGACGACACCATCGGTTTGATAATCCAGATCGTGTTTCTTATGATCCCAATCTTTGCAAAATTGCTTCACCGCATCGATCGAAGCCGCCAGATGACGGTTCGGCTCAACCGGCAAACCCAGCTCCTTGAGCAATTCCAAATTTTCAAAATGAGTGATCGGTTGCTTCACGTGCTCGTCAGTAATGTATATGAAGTAAGTCCACAAGCTCAGTTTGCGTTTAGCCGTCTTGCGCGGATCTTTCTGGCGCAGCGATCCACTGGCGGCATTACGGGGGTTAGCAAATGTCGGCTCACCTTCTTCTTCCAGACCCTCATTGAGGGCATTGAAGCTGGTTACGGGCATGAAAACTTCGCCCCGCACCTCGATTAACGACGGCATGTGCTCTTTTCCGTCAATTGTGACTGGTCGAAGCCGCTCCGGCAGAGCGGCAATTGTGCGCAAATTCAAAGTAACGTCTTCGCCGACTTCGCCATTACCCCTGGTGGCACCTTCGACCAGCACACCATCCTTATAAGTCAGCGCAATCGACAATCCATCTATCTTCAACTCGCAAACATATTTCAGATCGTGCCTGGCATTATCGAGGGCACGCACGAGACGCTCTTGCCAGCGATCGAGATCGTCGTAACTCATGGCGTTGGCAAGGCTGAGCATCGGAATGCGATGCTTAACAGATTTGAACTCAGTGCTCGGCGCAGCGCCTACTGTCTGCGTCGGGCTGCCAGGCAAACGAAGCTCTGGAAACTGATGTTCCAGAGCCTCCAGCTCATGAAAAAGCTTGTCGAAATCGTTGTCCGATATTTCGGGACGATCCAAAACGTAATAACAGAATCGATGATGCTCGACTACGCGAGTCAAGTCTTCAATACGTTTTCTGGCTTCTTCAGCGCTGACTGTCTGCTGGTCTGTGGTCATTTGTTAGTTGCATCCTTGTGGAGGGTCCACTGCGTGCGAACTGCTCAATCCAATGCGGGTCTCAGGGCCTGCTGCATGCCAATTGCTTAATCCAATCCTTCGCGCGAAAGAATTACGCAATCGCCCTGAGCAGTGCCGGAGCAAATCGCTGCGGCACCGAATTTAGCACCACGTCTCTTCATCTCCTTTGCAAGAGTGAGCAGAATACGAGCACCACTTGCACCGATCGGATGACCGAGCGCAATAGCGCCACCATTGACGTTGACCTTCTCTGGATCTACGCCGAGCATCTGAATTGATTTGAGCGCTACAGAAGCAAATGCTTCGTTGATTTCAATCAATTCGAGCTGATCGACAGTCATTCCAGCTTTCTTCAGAGCCTTCTCCATTGCCAGAGCAGGAACGGTGGCAAGATATGGAACATCCTGACCAATCGATGCATGGGCGACGATTTTGGCCAGCGGTTTGACATTCATCTCTTTTGCTTTAGAAGGGCTCATCAGAAGCAAAACAGCAGCACCATCATTGACGCCAGGAGCATTACCGGCGGTGATAGATCCTTCTTTGACAAAAACAGGTTTCAAGTTCTTCAAGGCATCAATGGTGGTATCAGCACGAGGTGCCTCATCTTTATCAATTGCTTTGGTTTGACCTTTGCCTTGAGGCACTTCTATCGGAAGAATTTCTTCAGCAAACTTGCCTGACTCTTGCGCCTTGATAGCCCGCAGGTGACTTCTCAGTGCCCACTGGTCCTGATCTCCTCGTGAGATTTTGAACTCTTGAGCTACGTTCGAGCCATGCACAGCCATGTGCACGTTGGCGACCGGGCACTCTAGACCGTCTTGCAACATGGCGTCTTTGAAGTCAACATGCCCCATGCGCTTGCCGAAGCGAGCCGCATTGGCATCTACAAGATAGGGAGCCTGACTCATCGATTCCATTCCGCCTGCGACGATGATGTCGCCCTCGCCGGAACGAATGCGCATGTCGCCGATGGTGACGGCGCGCATACCCGACGCGCAGACTTTGTTGACTGTTGTAGATTCACACGTGACCGGCAAGCCAGCTTTCAACAGAGCTTGACGAGAAGGAATCTGCCCGCAACCGGCTTGCACAACCTGACCCAGTATCACCTCATCAACCCGCTCTCCAGGCACTTTGTACTTTTCAAGCAAAGCTTTAATCAACGGTGCCGCCAGGTCTGGAGCAGCCACGGCTTTGAAATTGCCGCCCATTTTTCCGAACGGTGACCGCAGCCCATCGACGATAACGGTTTGGGAATCCTTATCAACCATCTCTTGAAACTCCTTGTCTTCCAAACGCACCAAACAATGCGCCTGTGCCGGTTCATACAGGTTCATACTAACGCCGAAAACGCCAAAATCACGCGGTCATCACCATTTATTCGCCTTTGCGAATTTCCAAGTACTGCTTTTCTTCACTCCGATGGCAGGAGTTATCAGACGTCTCGAACAGTGCGGATTTTCAGTCATTAAAGGGAACAGTATGATTAGGCAACTCCTGGTATTGGGTTAATGACTAAATCTTTTGGCACTCCCGGGCGAAAGCCCAGCCGACCAGTGAATCGGGGCTCGAAGCCCGACCGCACAACTGTGCCCGGAAACGGGCAAGACCCTGACCAGCTGCCCCAAACGAACGCACCGCAGGCGAACCTGCCATCCTGGGCTAATCGCAGCGCCCCGCCTCCGCGCCAGCAGGCAAGCGATGAAGAGGGCGAGTACATCGAAGCAAAGAAACCGGACGCCAATAAGCGTATAGTGGCGCTTCTTTTCGACTTTGCGGCAGCCTATCTGGTGGGCGTCATCGTCGCCATGATTCCCTTCGTGAACCGATTCGTGCCGTTGCAAATAGTGCTGGTCGCAGTTTTGCTCGGTCGAGACTTCCTCTTCGGGGGGCGTGGCATCGGCAAAAATCTCATGGGGCTGCGCGTCGTCGATGCACAGACCGGCGAGCCGCCAACCATACTGCAATCTGTACTTCGCAACATCATCCTCATGGCGCCCTTTGTGGTTCTACAGACCGTGCCGCTCCTGCTCAAGTTCAGCCCTTTCACCTGGTTTAATGAAGCGGTGATGAGTCTCATTAACATAGTCGGCATGATTTATGTTGCTATCGTGTTACCGCTTGAAAGCTACCGCGCATACAGTAGAGAAGACGGTTTGCGAATAGGTGACGAGCTTGCGGGCACAACCATTGTTGATTCCACTATGGACTTTAGCAACCCGTTTAACCGCTGAAGTTGCTAACATTATCCAGGTCGAAGTACTCTGGATTCAGAGCCCAGGGAAACAACCCTGGATTCAGATTCCAAGGAACCAGCTCCCAGGGACGCAACCTGTCTCGCTGAGAATATCGCTATGACGCAAAAAGTCGCATATCTATGGGGACCAATCTCCAGCTTCTCCGGTCCACTTGCCGCCTGGCTCGTGACAAAAGGCTGGCACGTGCGGGTAGCCACCAAGTCGTCGCTCAATTTGCTGAGCCTGTCGCCCCTCGACTTGCATTCTTCGGCGCTGGCGCTGCTCGAACAAGCGATGGGCGGTCGTGAAAGATTTAGGACATTCAAAGACCGCTTACGGTTGGTCGACGAAGCCGAAGCACTGAAAGGCACCAAATATGATGCCGTCATTTTCTGCGGATTGCCACCAAACTTCGATGAAGCGCGAGCGCCGCGAGCACCATGGGCGGCGGCACGACTGCCCGCCATTTCCAAAGCCTTGAAGGGTGTGCCTATATTCATCGTCTCTTCCATCTGGGCTGGTATTCAGCAAGACCGTGTCGTTCCGGAAGAATTTGAATTCGAGCGCCGCAAAGCACCAACGCACTGGGAGAGTCTCTGCCAGCATTACGAAGACAAGCTGCTGGATGGATTGTCGTCGCTGGAAGCGCCCTGGTATCTCGTGCGCATTCCGATGATTTCTGGTGCCTCCGAAACAGGTGAATCACTGAACTTCAGCGGACCCAATGCACTCTTCAAAGAGCTCGCGCAGGCGGCACAGAACCGCTCGGGAACCAACTTACGTCTGTCATACAATCCTGACTCGACGATGTGGTTCTTACCCGTCGACGAAGCCGTCTACATGTTCTGGCGGTACCTCGAAGACGAATTGCGCCCGCGCATCTGCAACATGGTATCAACGCAGGCTACTCTGAACCGAGAGTGGATGCACTATTTGAGCAGCGCGCTGAAACTGAACGAGATTACCCCCAGCGAACATGACTCGCTAAATCTGCCCAGCATTATGCGAAAAATGTTGCTTGATGACGTGCAAATCAAAACGCGCAACTTGTTTGAAGTAGCCGGACGATATCACCTTCCGCCACTGCGGTTGAACGAAGACTACTTCCAGAAGGTCCTGGCGCGTGGCATCGAAAGTCGATGGGGCGGACCGAACGTCTCGAAAGGAAAGCAATCGATTGGTTTACCTGACCGATTGACCCAATATTATTTCGAAGAGTTTGTCCCATCCAAATTCAAAGAAGACGACAATCTCAAGAAGGCGCTCACGCCGGGCAGCAGTGTTGGTTTCTTACTCAAAGGCGCAAATGGTCTTGGTTGGGTGGTCACATCCCAAAGTGGCAGCGGTCATGTCGAGAAATTCGACCCGGCCGGCCCACGACCGGAAATATGTTTTCACTTCAGCGGTCGCACCATGACGCTGTTGATCCAGAGCAAACTGCCGTTGCATCGCGCCGTCTTGCTTCGCGAAGTGCAGGTGGAAGGACCACTTTTGCAAGCACTGAAGGTGACTAAAATCATCGAGCAGTTCTTGAAAGATCATCCGATTGATTCGAACGAATTGAGCACGCTGGCTACTGAGCAGACGGTTAGTAGTCACTAGGTGCGGTGCGCCCGGGGACGGGCGCGTTCCTTGGCACCCGGGACAGGTGCGCTCCATGGCGGGCGCTTTCCTTGGCACGGGACAGGTGCGCTCCATGGCGGGCGTGGTTGTGACTAGCGCGGTTGTGACTGGCGCGGTTACGTTGTTATTTGGCGGTCGCTTGTTTTAGTTCGGTCTGCGTTTTTATGGCAGCTAGCAAGTTGACCATTTCAATTGCGGCAATCGCGGCATCGTTCCCTTTGTTGCCAGCTTTGGTACCGGCTCTCTCGATGGCTTGCTCAATCGTGTCAGTAGTGAGTACGCCGTAGATCGTCGGCACGTTCGTTTCGCTGCTCACAGCGGCAATGCCGGCGGCATTGTTACCCGAGACATAATCGAAGTGTGCTGTCGCACCACGGATGACTGCACCCAGACAGATGACGGCGTCGAATCTGCCGCTCTGTGCAGCCGTCTTTGCGACGAGAGGAATTTCGAAGGCACCAGGGCACCACATGATTTCAATAGAGCGATCCTCCGCTCCGTGCTGACGCAAAGTGCCGAGAGCACCTTCAAGCAAACGCGAGGTGATGAAATCATTGAATCGGCTGACGACGATTCCGAAGCGGAGTCCAGTGGCTATCAATCTTCCTTCGATTACCTTTGGACCGGAGCTATTTTCTGACATGACACATCCTCTCTAGTGTTGTTCGATTTCAGTTGATTTCGTGCAGTTGAATTTCGTTATTTCGTGGCGTAGTTTCTAAATTTTATGACTTGACTTGTTGAGAAGCTTCGAGGTCTTCCAGCCAGTGCCCCATCTTCTCTTTCTTCGTGAGCAGGTAGTTCAAGTTATGGCTATTGCAGGCAGGCGGCATGGTGACTCGATCGGTGACGACCAGACCATATCCTTCCAGTCCAATAATTTTGCGCGGATTATTCGTGATGATTCGCACTGAAGTCAGACCCAAATCGCAAAGTATTTGAGCACCAACTCCGTAGTCGCGAAGGTCCGGCTTGAATCCAAGCATCTCATTGGCTTGCACAGTGTCCTTGCCTGTATCCTGCAGTGCATAAGCTTTGATCTTATTCAGAAGCCCTATGCCGCGTCCTTCCTGACGCAAATAGACCAGAACTCCAGCATCTTCTTTCGCAATCATCGCCATAGCAGCTTCAAGCTGCGGTCCACAATCGCAACGCAAGCTGGCGAACACATCACCCGTCAAACACTCGCTGTGCACGCGAATCAAAACGTTTTCTTTGCCTTCTAAATCGCCTTTGACGAAAGCAACGTGGTCGATTTGATCGATGGTGTTTCGATAAGCATACAACTTGAAATCGCCATAGGCTGATGGGAAATCAGCGACAGCTTCACGCACCACGAAACGCTCACGAGTCAGCCTGTACGCAATTAACTGTGCAATGTTGATGAATTTCAGATTGTGCTTTTTAGCGAATTTATCAAGCTCAGGAACACGAGCCATGGTGCCGTCTGAGTTGAGAATTTCGCAAATCACACCAGCCGGTGTCAAACCTGCCAATCGAGCCAGGTCAACCGCAGCTTCCGTATGACCGGCACGCTGCAGCACGCCGCCAGGCTTGGCAATCAAAGGAGAAATATGACCGGGCCGGCGCAAATCGTCCGGCTTACAATTTGGATCTGCAACCACACGAACAGTGGTGGCACGATCGTAAGTGCTGATTCCAGTCGTAACACCGAATCTGGTATCAGCATCCACGGTAATGGTGAAGGCAGTATTCTGCGACTCGGTGTTGTTTTCCACCATCATCGGGAGCTGAAGCTTCTCAGCTTTCTCCGGAGTGATAGCGAGGCACACCCATCCACGCGCCTCAGTGACCATGAAATTGATCATCTCGGGCGTGACCAGTTCAGCGGCGCCGATCAGGTCGCCTTCATTCTCCCGCCCCTCATCGTCTGCCACGACAACAAATCGTCCAGCTCGAATCTCTTCGATAGCCTCTTCGACTGTACAGAAAATTCTCTCGAAATCAGCTTCGCTGTGCTTGCCGTTGCCATTTTTGCCGCTTGGCACTTTCTTATCTTCCATACCATTCTGCGCTAGGTGTCGACGCGTATAGTCTATCTTTGCTAGCTCAAGAACGGCGTTTTTACCGGACTTTGTTAAGGTTTTTGAGCACCGGCGGCAAAAGGAAGCTTTTCCGGGTCGAGACCGAGACTCGGAGCCAGCCAGCGCGCGACATAGCGAGCAACGATGTCTGTTTCGATATTGACCTGACTGCCCACAGTTAACTGCCCGAAGGTTGTAACGGTCAGTGTGTGGGGGATCAGCGCCACGCGAAATACAAACTTTTCTTTACTATCTTGTGGGAAATCCACTACCGTGAGCGACACGCCATTAATCGCCACAGAACCTTTTTCGACAAAGAACGGCGCCAGTTCAGGCTCAAGTTCAAATGACAGGACGGAAGAGAAGCCTTCTTTTTCAATTTTGACGATGGTCGCGACGGCATCGACGTGCCCGCTGACCAGGTGACCGCCCAATCGGTCAGAGAATTTGAGAGCGCGTTCGAGATTGACCGGGCTTCCTTCGGTCATAGAACCGAGGTTCGTGCGGCGCAAAGTCTCCCAGACAGCCTCAACTGCGAACGATTCCTGGTCAAAGTCAACGACGGTCAGACAGGTTCCGTTGCAGCTGACAGAGTCACCCAGCTTGACGTCGCGCGTCACTTCAGGCGCCAGAATCTGCAAACGACGACCGTCCGCGCTATCTGTCACCTTCACAACTTTGCCGACTTCTTCAATAATTCCTGAAAACAATTAGCAGCCCACCCTAACGAGGAACGACCTATCGACAGTGCGTTCTCTGCGACCGCCAAATCAACGGTCAGCGCCACGCAGCCCTAGTCTAAACCCTTTCGCCTATTTTTTTCCGATACGCGAACCCAAAGATTGCAATTGGTTCACTCAAGCTTGCGAGAATCGAACAGCGATAGCACCACATACGACACCGCGACAGATTGCCGACGCAGTTAAACAGTCAGCTATTCAAGAGTCGACTTTTCGATCATCTCAATATTGCGTGCCACTTCCGACAAGCTCATTGGGCTCGTGTCGTCGGCAGCCAATCGGAAAGCCCGAGGCTTGCGCGCACCGCCCTCTGATTGCGGCTCGGACGAGCGAGCGAAATCTCGCCAGTTTGAATGTCCGGCGATGTGCTCGACATCAATATCTTTGCCAGCGGCCGGCAAGGTCTCAACGAAACCGTCAAGGTTAGTTACTTTCCACGGACCAGGTGAGCGGTAGCTAAAACTCTTTCCGTCAGCGCCGACGGCTTCCCAGGTGCGATCCGCGTTGAAAGTAACAGTCTGACCGGGAACAGCAGGGTCTTCATAGACCCACTGTTTAGCGATGGGAGTTTGATCCGCGTGCATTTGAGTGACTTCCTTTACCGCTAAGTCTTTTCCACCGACATTCATTGTTACCGGCTTGCTGAAAGAGAGATAGTTGAATTCATTTCGCGCAAGCGACGAACCATCGGGGTAATTGATTTCCCACGGTCCTTTTGTGTTACGGTCGTAGACTTTTCCGTCAGCAGTTTTGATCTGCCAGTCCATAGATGGAGCGGCGCCCTCATGCGCCTTAGCGGGTCTTGTATAGACCGTTTCGTCGCCCTTATTTGGAATATCCTTGTATGTCCATTGCTGAGCGCCATCTTCCAACGTTTTCGCTTCCGGTTTATAGGAAGGCTTCGGCGGTAATTCCGGTTTGACCGGCGCGGCATCGGGTTTAACTTCGACGTCAGGTTTCGGCGCAGCAGCTTCTGCCTTTATTTCCGCCGGACGCAGCTTGCCGCCGAGCAGAGCATTGCCTACAGCCCAACCCAGACCCGTATTGGCGCTGTCCGGCGCGCTCAGAGGTTTACCGTTCAAAAGGTTGTCTGTCGTGTAATAAACGCTACCTCCCAGATAACCTGCGGCAGCGTTGCCGGCCATGTTCTCCGCAGTCAAGGACGGAAAGCGGGACGTCACAACCTCACTGACTCGCTTCGCATCACGACCAATCGATTCAGCGGCAGTGCGACCGAAGTCATTGACCCAGGTTGGTGTATAAGCAGAGAGCCTGCTTGCAGCATCACCGGTGTAGCGGTCAACAGTCTTGGCTATGGCGCCTTCGGGGACACGTCCCAGAAAGCGTGCAGAACCATCGAGCGCCATAAAGCCCGCGCCCTCAGCCAACCCATGAGCGAATCTGTTGCCTACACCTTCGCCTTGCTGAGTCGGATTAAGTGCAAACCCGTCCGCAAAGCCAGTTGCGCCCGACGTCGTCAAACTGCGCGTCAAACTTCCCTCAGCCATCAACGACTTTGCCTGCGTCGCTTCACCTAGTGCGCCCACTCCTTTGCCGACATAACGAGATAAAAGGACGAGGTCGGCTAGTGTTCCGGCTGCGTAACCGGCAACCTGCGCCCCCTTCATTACCCCCGTCAATTCCCTCTCTGGAGTCATGTGCACATCAGCGCCTGCCAGCTGAGCCACGCCTACAAAAGGTCTTACGACCCCGGCTTTCCAGGCAGATGAGGCGAACTCGCCGATCACATCTGAGACACCTGCGGAACTTTTGGCTTCAATTGGTTGGGCAGTTACAGCTTCTAGTTTTGACATGAGCTCTCCTGGGACTTCTGGAGGGAATGTCAAGACCATATCTATTCAACGTTACGAAAACGCTACCGGACCCTTCCAAAGTTCCTATCTATTGAAATGTCCGGAAAATTTCACAACGGTGCCACACTGTTTATGTAATCTTCTAAATACCCTCACAAAAGTTCAAAAGTCCGCGCGCGTGGGAATATCCCCATATGCAAAGATAGAGAAACGAGCTTAACTTAGGGTGCCCCGTTGAATGATGTTGCATAGCCCCCGCAACCTACAACCGAGTAGCAAAAGAGAGAAAGAATATGTCCGACAACGAACGAGACACCCGCGGACCTCAGCGCAGAAGCGATGCGGACCTATATAACTGGAGTGGCGATTGTAATGGTAATGGCACAAACGGCCCCCGTCCCGGCGGGCAAGATCTCTACAAGTTCGATGGCTCAGGCAGGCAAAACGGCAACGACAATACGGCCGGCGGCGATGATAACGTCCCAGCCAATTGGCATCCAGACTACAGCCTTTCCTCGAAAAGCGCCCAGGAATGGTTTCAACAATCCCAGGCCCTGCGTAAACAAAAACTGGATCTCGACGAAAACGGGGATCATGTAGTTCAGCACGGCGACTCGCTGTGGACTATTGCGCAACGTGAACTGCACGATCACGGAAAGCAGGGCACCGACCAGGAAATCAAAGCGGAAATTCAGCGCATCGCCAAGCTGAACGAAAGCATGTATCCAAGTTTGATGACCAAGCCGGACTTTATCCGAGACGGCTGGAAATTGCACATCGAGCCAGGTGGAAGACAGCAGCAAAATCCCGGCGACAGAGATGACCGTTGCTTGCCGCAAAATTCCGAAGGCAACGAAGTGACGCCGCCCGGCTACCGCTCAAAACCGCGCGTCATCGTCAACAATGTCTATACAGATAACGCATACTTCAACCAGGGTCCCGGCTGCCAGCAAGAGCGACCAGATCGCTGCCTGCCCAACCGCGGCGACGATGTCTATCGATACAGCGGCGACCAACGTGGACCAATGGGCGGAAACGATCTCTACGCATACAGCGGCGATCGTCAGCAACAGAATCCCGGTCGCAACGGCGATCTCTATGCCTATAGTGGTGATGGAGGTCAGCGCCCGCGCTATAACGACACGCCATACAACGGCACAGGAAATGATGGCACTTCCTTCTACCCCGGTGCAGGAAGCGCTCAGGATCAGCTCTGGCAAAGACCTGATCGGGGCGGCGCAGCGATCATCAACAATGTGTACGCAGAAAACGCTTACTTCGATCAGCGCAGTGGTTGTTACGACCCGACCCCCGGCTGCCGCATAATGCAGCGAACGCCGTATCAGTCTGGTGAGGATAACTATTACAATTGCAATCGCGGAAGAGGACGGGGAAGAGTCGTTCAAGTCAACGATAACGGTGATGGAAACTACGACCAGTATCCGACCGATCAACCGCAGTATCCGACCGGAGACGGCAGCACCAACTATTACACGTACAGAGGCGGATCCAACCCGACCGGCGACTACTATTCAGACGCCAGAAGTCAGCAAGGAGTCAGCATCGACACACGCTACTCGACTTACCGCAACCCAGCCGGAGCTGACGACGGTACAGACGACCAGTACGCGTATTAGAAATAGCAGCCTGGACTCGCCAGGACGCACTGCAGAAATTCCAAAGCCGGCTTGTTGAGCCGGCTTTTTGCTATCTCTGGAACTCAATACTCAAATTTGACACAACTTTTTCCGTCGCGATTTACAACGCCTGCAGTACATTCGGCGTGTAAGTTGCCCCTTGAAAGTTGGCGCGGGGAAGGAGTTTCGAAAGGATGTCTCGATTTCGTTTATCGATGGGCACAAGTTTTGTGATCTTAGCTGCCGTCGCTTGCCCCTCGCGTGCAATAGCTCAAGGTGCACAGACCGCAGCGTTGCCTAACGCGCAATTAGCACTGGCACAACCGCGAGTGGATGGAATGCAACAAATGCGCTCGGAAGCATCGCTTCTGATCAGCAGTGGACAGTATGCAGCCGCTGCAGAAGTCTACAAACGACTGCTACAGGTCGGCTCGAACGAAGCTTCAGATCGTTACTGGCTGGGAGAATCGCTCTATCATCTCTCCAATTTTCAACAAGCCGCAATTGCCTTCGAGCAAGCGATTCAACTGAATCCGAAGTTTCCTCAAGCTTTTGTACGATTGAGCGAAACTTACATCGCCTTGCATCAAAAACAGAAAGCCGCTCAAACCTGCACGAATGGTCTGAACGTTGTCACTGACCCTTACATGAAAGAACAGCTATCGAATCTGCTGAAAGTCGCTGCATATGAAGAAGGAAGGCCGGGACGCACCCAGCAATCTCATTCCGTCCGTATGCCCGCGGAGAGCTGACATGGCAAGAACCAATACGCAATCGAGATCGAACCGCGGAAGCTTCATTGTTGAAGGACCTTTCGCACTGTTTTTGTTTCTATTCTTCTTCGTTTTTCCATTCATGGATTTAGCGACCATAACTCTGCGCACCACATTCCTTTACGCGGCGACTCACAATGCCGCATGGGAAGCCGCAAGAGCGCACACATATCAAAACAGCCTAGACGGAATGCCATCAGCAGTTCAACTCGCAGATTACGCGAGCAAGAGAGTGGTTGGATCATTCACCGGCGTCAAAATCAATTCCATCAAAACAAGCATCATTACGACGGAGCTGAAAACGCTGAACCAGTCGAGGCAGTCATCAGCGCTCTCGAAACCGGCGGATTCATCCCTCAACAGTTATCAAATCGAAGTCGCCATCAATGGATCGGTCGATCCGCTGATCCTCTACAACGGCAGCGACCTGGCCAACATACCTGGACTAACTCAGCCTATGTCACTGACTTTTACAGACCGTCAATATTGCGAAAACCCACAAGGACTGAATAAATAGCATCGCCATCGCCAATGGTGCACACAATACCCCGCCGACCAATTCTGAGAATCAGCAGCCCACATGAAATACAACATCACCCACGTGACGATGCGCTCCAGTTTCCGCAAAAGACAAGGACAATCGATGATTGCGCTGGTCATGCTGGCGGGGCTGGTTCTAATTCCTATGCTCGGCATATTCACATTCGAAGTGGGTCGATTACACCTGGCCAAACAACAACTACAAAATGCATCGGATGCCGCAGCGCTTGCCGCCGTCGCCACGCTGGCGAGTGGAGACAACTTGAATCCTCAAGCTGCACATATCGACGCCATGCAAACAGCGCTGGGAATTTTCAAAAAGAATTTCGTTCTCGGTACCGCTCTGACTAATACAGATATCGTCAGCAGCAAAGATCTGGTGCCCAACAACGGAAGCGCAAACATCTTTTTCGAATTCGTCAATCCACTAACCGGCAAGGTCGAACCGTTGACCAGCCCCAATGCAAAAATCGTGCGCGTATACAGCAATTTCAGCACGTTTACAGCATTCGGCAAATATCTGGGTATCAAAGATCTGAACGTCAACGCCCTGGCAAAAGGAGCCGTTCCACAGCTAGACATTGTCTTCTGCTTCGACGTGTCAGGCTCAATGGATGACCAGACGCCGGTCACCTTTATCAAACGAAAATGGGACGTGAACCAAAACAAAATAGTCTACACTGTCGCCACCGCAAGCAGTGGCAGTGCTCAAGGCAAAATCTTCGATATTCTTCAACCCGGTTCAGGAGGCACAAGCCTGAACGCGGCGGAACCTCAACTTCTGGATCAAGCATTCAACATGCAATTCACCGAGAATCTTGCACGCGAAGCCGGCGTTCCAGGGCTGCGCTCTCTGAACGGATACCCCGATCAGGGCAAGCCTCCAGGCAACTGCCCACCCGGAACCGCGCCAACCTGGGATGGCTATAACAACGCATTCACCGACCTCGTCGTCAACATTGACGGCAACCAGAGCTTTTCAGGATTCACATACAACGGCTATCGTTTTCCCGATCGCGCCACTTTAGTTGAGGCAGCGCGCGGCAACTTAGAGAACCAGACTGTTTTTATGCAGAGTAAAGCCTACACCGCCGTAACCGTCAGCCCACAAGCAGGCTATCAAAATGCATATCAACAAGCAGCGGCAGCACGACTGCAACCGATGAAGGATGCAAAAGATGCCTCAACGATGTTCACAGATATAATCAACACCGATACCGATTGCCACTTCGGCTTTGTTGCCTTCGACGGCGAAATCGGTACAGATGCGAACTCGATGGAATCATGGTACAGCATCGACCAGAACACGCCTTACGGACCGGCAAAACCGTTCGCACTTCCAATGGTGCCTGTCGACCCCGCCCCGGGCAATACAAATTACAACACCGTCAATAACGCAATCAAGTCTTGCGTTGCGCTGGGTTCGACCAACATCGGCGCAGCAGTCGACAAAGCTGTTCACGAGCTACAAATGCACGCGAGACCTGGCAGCGTGAAAGCGATCGTTCTCTTCACCGATGGTCAACCAACAAACCCAGGGGGACCGCTCGACTCCAACCCACTCACAAATGCTAGAAAAGCAGCAATTGAAGCGAGAGATGCCGGCATTCCTGTTTACACTATCGGATTGGCGCAGAACCCAGCGATCATCGCTGCTGAAACGGCAATTCTGAACGACACAAACAACGACCCTGCCAGCGGTGGCATGGCAGCCATCGCCGGACATGGAGGAACATTCAACCTGGTTACGAACAGCAGTCAGCTGCGCAAGACCTTCGAAAAGATTGCGCGTCACCTGGTTGAGCTTGTCGCATCAGGCTGAACGGGCTCAATTCTCCCGAAACGCACTACTCAGTCAGGAAATCACTCATGCGAAAACATTCGCCACTCACCGCATCAAGAACGAAGAGCACAAAGCGCATTGAACTCTCGGGCACTAAACAAGCCATAAGTCCACGAGTGCGCAGTCAACGAGCGAGCATTCTGATCGAATTGTCGTGCTCGTGTTTCATGATGCTTGTATTCACAATCCTTACCGCTGACATAGGTGTGCTGATTTATGGTGCTGAATTCAACGATCGCGCCTGTCGAGACGCTGCCAGAGCCGCAGCGCAGGGGCAAGACGCGACACAGAGTACTCAATTGATAAGAGCGATTCTGAAGGCGCACCAGGGTGACGGCAACTACATCAAAGTTCCAACACTACAAAACCTGATCTACAACGATTACGGCGGCAACCCGCCAGCCCAGGAAGCGCCATACGTCACGGTCACCACTTCAACAACAGCACGAGCTCCATTTGCTCCTCTTGTATTTTTCGAAGGACCGGTCTTCCTAAAAAATGGCTCGTTCACTTTTACGCAGACTTACACATTCCCGATCGTGAGAACGAAGTAGATGAAAAAGCATGACTGAGGTCAGTCATGCTTTTTCAGACTTAATAGCGATACGGTTCAATACCTAGTTGCTGTTGAAGCGAAAGTCAGAATTTGTTTTGAACGCGAAATCGCTGTTTTCTAATATTCCATTTTGACCTACGACAACAGGATAGAACATGTAGATTGCACCTCCAGAGCCGTTATAACGCACTGAGGCCAGTCTGAGCGCAGTCTGGTTGACGTTGAAAGACGGCGAAAAATCAGTTGGAAGCAAATCGACTTGATAGACATTGTAATTGTTGAATGTTGCGTAGGGACTGGAAACGACATTTGCGATGCGTGTGAAACCATCCGCCGTCTGTATAACGACGCTCAGCCCCGGATCCGCAGCTGGCCCCAGCCCTGGTACGTCATAATAAATTTGAAACTCTTGAAATCCACCGAGATCTGGAAGAACACCTGCCTCAACAGTCGGAAGATTGACTCCACAAGCCACACGTCCTTTCAGAGAATTGATCAGGTATGTGTGATAGTTGAAGCCGGCGCCGTATGCAGGGTCGCTCGGCAGGTAAGTGCTCGTGCCTTTGAAACTGCCACCCAGGGCAACACCGCTCACGACATTCGATGCCGCCTGTGCACCACCCGCGGTGCCAACGATGCAGCCCACGGCTGTTAGTGTACCAAGTAAAGTCGAAACAATTTTTCTGAGTTGCATTGTTGGCTCCTGCATTTGCTGACAACTGGGTTTCCCGTAGCAGTCTTTAGCTGAGAACTATATCACGTTCATACCTGACCAAACAGCCACGTCGCTGGAAATCATTCAAATAGATATCTCATAGTCGACATCACCAGGATATCCAGCACAGCTGCTTTCACAAGTTACCGGTTACTGATTATTGAAACGAGCATCGGGGTTCGTTTTGAAGGAAAACTCGTTGTATAGACTTCCATTGTCACCAATTACAACTGGATAGAACATATAGAGGGGTCCAGCTGAACCGTTGTACCTGACCGATTCAGTTTTAAGAACGGTTTGATGAGCATTGAATGAGGGTGAAAAGGCTGTGGTCGGCATGAACAGGTAATACACGTTGTAGTTATTACTATTTTGAAAGAACGTCGAAGCCGGATTAGTAGCAATACGACTGAATCCGTCATCCGTTTGGATTACAACAGAAAAGCCTGAATTCACTGGAGCACCGTTGTTTGGTACTTCGTAATATATGTAACTAAAGCTGAAATAGCCAAGGTTAGTTACGTCACCACTATAAAGAGTCGGAATGTTAACACCGGCGCCATATTTGCCCAAATTCAGACAGTTAATTAGATAGGAATTGTATGTGTTCAAGGCTGGTTCTTTCGAAACAAAAACGCTGCTCCCTTTAGTGCTGGGACCAGGTATCGCGACACCACTGACTTGCTGTGATGCATATGCACCGTTAGTAGTGCCACCGATGAATGCCATTGCTGCTAATGTGCTGAAGACAGCGGAAACGACCTTTCTAAATTGCATCGCAAACACCTCAAGTACTTTGCTATAGTGCACGGTTTTGCGCGCCGTGTCGCACCCAATATACCACGGGCTCAATCGCTCAAACACCGCCGAAAGGTGGACCATTGAAGCTCTTCAATTTGCTCATCCTGAAGGAGTAAACAGACTGCTTCAGGATGAGCACCTGAAGGTTACTACCAGCTTAAACTCATCAACTCGTGGTGACTCGATGAACAATTAACCTTGGGAAGTCATATCGTTCCAAACCAGATTGTCGGATATAGAGATCTCACTAAGCTGGACAGGACGAACTGCTATTGAGGATTATCACCCTTGCTTGACAGGTCTTCAAACCCAGCCACAAGAGCCATCGGTCTGCCGTCAGGGCCCATTACAGGTTGACCATTTTTGTCGCTCTTGTTACCGATCAGATAGCGAAATTTGAAATTGACGGGACCGCTCGGTCCACTCTCTTCAGCCGAATGAATTGCCACCACTCCGCGCACATCCATCGGAATCAATCCTTTGGCATTAGGCTCGCTGGTGTTCACCTCGTCAATGCGGATTGCAGACAGTTGACGGGAGTCTGTCAAACTCTTAGCCTGGGCCGCCAGTTCATCCTGCGTAGCAGCCAACATGCCGTTTTTGGAGAGCACTTGCACTACAGGAGGTGCAAGCTCCTTTTCGATGAGAGCAAGCGTCGACTCTTTATAGCTGATGTAATTAGTATCAAGTAAATGCTGGGTAACTGTGCGCGCAAAATTTTCGTAGTTAACTCGCTGATCTTTGGTGATAGTTTTGCCTGGGTTCGGGCGCGTAACAATCAGAAGAGCATTAAGGAGCACGCTGAAAATCAAAAGGACATGCACGCCGTACTGACGCACTAATTGATCGACGCTCGATTTTCTTACTCGCCAGTACATCTACTGCAGCTCCACTTTACCCAGCACCCAATCATTATTGGTCTTATAGAAAGTCAATAGCGCACCACATTCGGTTTCACTATGTTGAGGCTGTTCACCCGACCAATCCAGCGTTTGTATGCCGGTGACTTTTACTACTGCATCGGACTCTGTTTTCTTCACAACATCTGCTTTCGTCATCTTCGCGCGTGAATGCAGTTTCAGCCCCGGCCAGTCCCAGGTATAAATTTCCGCTCCCCAGGCTTGCGCCAGCCCCTGCAAGCGCATACGGCTCACTGACTGCAACGATACGAATACAATAATGAGTAATGCACAGAAACCGACGAACCATTTATTTGGGCGGAAGAGTTTTTCCATTTCTACTCACACCCATCGGTCTCTACAAGCTTACTTTTAAAAGAAAGCAATTCCATAGGATAAACACTAGTCTTTTCTAGGATCAGGATTCATGCTGCACGCCTAAATAATACACGGCTTGACGGCACGCGTCAGTTTCCGTCAGCTTCGGATTTTTCAGCTGCACTTCTTTGATCATGCCTTCGCGTTTCGGAATATCGTTGATAGGCTCGGAAGTACAGATCCAGTAGTCCATAGGGCTCGGCACCAATCGAATCGTACCGTGCACCGCGCCAACGATAAGCAGACATTGGCTGTCTCGGCGCTTCTCTTCGTCTTTGGAGAAGTTCTCAATCGAGACGACTTCTGCATCGGTCAATCGCAGCGTTTCCTTAAGCAGCTTCAAGTCACTGGGATCTTGCCGCAATATCAGTTTCATATGCGAGTTCTTCACGACCGAATCAGCTTGCTCAGACTGCCTGAAGAAGTCCTTCAACTGCTGCGTAATGGAGACGAGCATCATACCGTAGTGTCGGGCTCTTCGTGAAAGGTCATCGAGCAGCCTGGCTCCGGCTTTGAATCGCATCAGTGTTGCGGCTTCGTCTATGATGGCGGCGAAACGCATATTGAACGCCTTGCAATGAGCGGCTCGGCGCCGGATGAATTCTGCCAGAATAAATACGGCAATACGCTCCAGACGCGGCTCGTTCACTTCTCTTGTGTCGAACACGAGCAAAAGTTTTTCAGCGTCGATGTTGGTATGACCGTCTACAAGACCACCGAAGGCACCAGTTTTGGTGTACAACGATAGTCCACGAGCGAACATCTGCAAGCGGTCGCGCTGAAGCGGATCGACCTCATCGGCAGCCGCTTGAGCAGTCACTCTCGCCAGGTCTGACATAATCGGCACAGTGCCGCGGAAGTGTGCGTCCATGTACGCAACGCGTATCAATCCATCAAGAAGAGACTTCTCTTCTACGTTCAATTCCTCGCGACCTTCAGGCGCGAGCATCAAGTCTAGCAGCGACAAGAGCGAGCTTATCTTATCGGCAGAAGGTTCGCCTGCACGGCGCTTCTCGCCATCAGGCCCGTACTCCATTTGATCGTCGGCGCTCAAGTCGAACGGATTGATCATGTTTCCAGAGTTGGGACCAAGGTCGATGTAGTCACTCAATTCACTACCGAGAATTTTGGTGATGAATCGATATGCACCTTTTTTGTCGACGGTTTTATCAATCAATACAAAGCGCGTGCCAAGCGGCAGCAGACGCAAGATCAGCATGGAAACAGCGAAAGATTTACCGGCACCGGTAGTTCCTACAACGAACATGTTGTTCGCGTCTTTACCCGCGCCTCTGAAAAACGGATTGAGGAGCACAGGTTCTCGCGAGGCGATAGCGAAGCCAAACGGCACACCGTCTGGAGTTCCGCAACTGGCAGTGAAGAACGGCCAGAACGTTCCAACGATTGGTGACATGACACGATGAACGATGGCAAGTTTGTCCACACCCGAGGCGAGTGTAGATTGCCAGGCATCAAGCTGGAGAAGCTGTGCGCGGTCGAGAATAGCACCGCGGTTTTTGAAAACGCGCCGAATTTCGTCTGTGTTCTGAGCAAGACGTTCAGGGCTTTCTGCGCTGGTCGTGATGTACATGCTTATGTCGAAAGCTTTGTTCGAGCTGCGCAAAAACTCTTGAATAGCTGATGCTGCGCGTCTTGTCGATTCCAGACCTTCAAGGTCGGGAGTAGCAAGTTGTGTACTGGTGACAACGCCGAGTCGATAGTTCATCTTCAGAGAGTTGCGGACTTTATCTTGATCGCATGTATGAATGAACATCGACAACGTGTACTCAACGCTGAGCGTGAGCAAGTCTACAAGCCATCCCATCCACGTTTCGTGAGGAGGCTGTTGCATGTATTGAGTGCCGATGAATCGTCCGTCCAGCCAGAGATGCTCATCAGCGACCTTCATGGCAGAACCGGCCAGACATGATGCTTCAGAGACACCGGCTCGGCTCGGCGGCGCCTCAGGCTCGCGTTGCGAGAGGCTTGGATTCAAATCTGAATAAAGCAAATTGCGCACTTCGCGTCGCGACAGAGTCACTGGTCGCAAGTTGGAGGCGCGCAACTGTTCCAAACATGTTTTAGTCAATCGATTGAGAGTCTCGAGATATTCCTCGTGTTTTTGAATCGATCGTCTGCCGTGCCACGGCTTTCCTGAAGAAGTTTTGCAATCAGGCGGTTGATAACTGACCACCACATAGAAGTCGCGCTGTGGAACGAAGTGAACGTCTTGTACGCGCCTGAACCACTTGTCGGTGTAGTCCGCGTACCATTTCAAGTAATCGTTCTCTGTCTTGATCAAAATCTGGTATCGCGACAGATATTCATCGACAGGCAGGTTTCGGGCTTTGATAATGACTTGAATGTCCGAATCGCAAGAATTGGCAAAGTGAGCGAAGTTACGCGCCATCATTTCGCGGTCGGCTTCATCGAACAGCAAAGCGTTTATGCCCTTGCAGATGATGTACCGGCGCATACTGCCGTCTGCCAGCACGACGAGACCTTCATCTTGATCGTCGCCGGGAATCGAGTGCACGAAGCAGACATCTTGCCAACTCGTCTCGCCCCGCTTGTCTTTGGGCGGCTCTCCCCCTTCATCGTCAGCGCCGCCGCCACCACCGCCTGTGGTGCCGAAGGGCAAAAGCTCTCTTACCATTGGGGGCAAAGAGTTGTAGAAGCCGCCGATTACATTGTTCAGTGAAGGTTCAGGAGTAAGCGGAATTGTCCGTCCGCCGTCACCGTTTCCGTTTCCATTACCACCGGATGGCTTCGATTTACCTTTAGATGGGCGCGACGGAGCAGCTCTTCTGTTTGCTCTTGGTCGTGCTCCCTCTGCCATTGTTTGATACCCGATGCGAAAACTTGCGTGTTCTTAAATTGTCTTGCGTGTTCTTAGAATAGCCTATCCGAAGCGCCAGTTAAGCGATACTGGCATTTTGGCAGTTGAATTCTCGTTTTATCAGCCATTTAGCGAGGGGCGGCTTGATCCTGAGCTTCAACGTAGTACTGCTCGGTCTTCCTCTTACTTTCAATTATATTGGGATCTGGGTAAAGCGGTGCAGGTTCGGGCTTTGGCACAAAAAGGTTGGGCACGAGACCGAGTCGATACATGACCATGTTCTTCCACCACAGCCAGGGCTTCACCTCTGACATTTTGCCCAGAACGATGGATGCTCCGACCACTGCGACGAAAACAAATACACCGGCAGGCACATTGTTAAACTTCCAGTCCTTGGGCATGTTGCTGGCTAAAAGCAGCCCGCTGATGATGGCAATGACGTGCATGATCAACTGAATCGGCGTAAAGTCGAAAATTTTGAGCGGCTTATTGAGAATAATGACCTTGTGAACTTGCGACATTTATCTAATTACCTTCATTCTCGAACCTTATCGACTCGAGGCTGGATGCCTCTGCCAGCCGCATGAGCTTTCTGGCCATATAGGCATATTTCGCGGAAAGTCGAGGAATAGCCTGCCTGAAGTGCATTTTGCTCGCCTCGAAATCGCCGGAGCGCCGGAGTAACTCACCTACTAGATATTCTATTTCCATACGCTGGTCGACGGGACACGAAACGTCGAAAAGAGACTTTTTGAAGGAATCAGCCGAGAGCCTCCGATACTCCCGAGCCTGAGGATAAGCGCGATTGTCGTCGGCACACCAGGCGGCATGCAAATAGAGCAACCCGACGTTGTAGAAGTCTCTGCCGCTTCTCTCCGCAGCCAGTGCGGCAGCACGAAACTGCAAGTGAGGCGTGGAGTTTGGCTGTTGCAGCGTCACTACTTCCTGGGTCGGCTCGAATCGTGCCGTCCAATCAGCTCGGCCACAGCTCGGGCAGGTGCAAACAGTGTACGGTTCATACTGTTCAGCCCGGCCTTCGAAGTCTTGCCTTAGTTCGCTGTTGCGTCGACCCGTGTCGATGGTGACAACGAGCTGGCGGGAGTTGAATTTAACCCCACAGCTTGGGCATTTGACTGCGATGTCTGCTAAGTGCATTCTTTCTTCGTCAGCCCCGCTCACCGGGTGAGCGGGTCAAGCGCGAATTTTCCTTGTCCACGTGGACGATGATACGGATTTAGCTGAATTATGCAACCAGGTTAACCCTAGTCGTATTCATCAAGACTGTCAGGCTCTAGGCTTCTCCTTCGTTATTTTGTCCTTCTTGATATTCGGCCCATGACTCTTTCAGCAGTTCCTGCTGGCGTTTCCGCTTTTCATCATCAGTGACATACCCACCCTGCTTGGCATTCATATCAAGGGCGCCTTTCCTGATTACTGGTCCTTCAGGCGGGTGCTCCTGCGGATGCTGACCCTGTTGCGGTGGTTTTGGCACAGGCTTACCGCCACCGGCACCAGGCTGAGGTTGCTGCTGACGAGGTCGCATCGCCGGTACGGGCACGAAAGCGTTTAAACCGCCTGATGGCTTAGGCTGGCCACCGCCTGGCTGAGCAGGACGGCTGTAGTAGTCAGCTGATGACGTCGGATGATTCGCCGTCTCGGCGTGACCCTGGTAGCCCCAATCTTGCGGTTGAGCACGAGCGTGCTCGATCGGCTCCGGCTCGTGATGATGCGTATGCGGCGTCTCGTGGTGCACGACCGCGTCGCTGGGCAGGGCCGCGTTGGCAAGGAACTGATTCTCGACCGAACCGTATGACTGCCCATAACTGGTCGGGCTTTCGACACGGGTCTCGAATCCACCGCCGCCGCTCGAGCCGCCACCAGAGCCGCCGCCCGATTGGTCGAAGGCAACGTTCTGATATTGCTGCTGCTGCGGATACTGCGGATACTGCGGCTCTTGCTGATATGCAGTTTGCTGCTGCGCATTCAGCTGTTGCTGGCCGTAGTAGTCTTGCTGCTGCTGCTGAATAGCTTGTTGCTGCGCGAGTTGCTGTTGTTGAGCATAGTCTTGCTGCTGCTGAATCAGTTGCTGCTGTTGCTGCTGCGCAAAATTCTGCTGATCTTGCTGCTGTTGTTGAGCGGCATATTGAGCGTACTGTTGCTGAATCTGCGCTTGTTGAGCGTATTGGCTCTGATCGGCGAACTGTCGCTGATCGTATTGTTGTTGCTGCTGCGCTTGTTGCTGCGCGGCAGAAGTATCAACACGATATTCATTGCCGCCACCTCCACCCTGAGCCGGAGCCCATGTGTGAGAAGTGCTGTCGTAGCTGTAAGCGACTGGCTGACCGTAGCTTCCTGCACCAGCCCATGTCTGAGCAGAAGTGTCGTAGTAGACACTACCATTGGTGCCTGAGGCGAAGTAAGTGCCACCACCATCACCCGACGTTCCCGGCGAGTAATAGACTGGTGCCTGATTGCCCGCAGAAGCATAAGTGCCCGTGGATGTATCGTACACTACCGCACCGTTAGTGCCGGCGGCACTCCATCCCTGACCACCACCTTGTGTCTCGCCGTAGACGAGCGGTTGTGTGGTGCCTGATGCTTCGAACCGGTGGTTCTGTTGATCGTAGGCAACAGTGTAGTTCGAGTTGGCAGCATACCACTGGTCACCGGTGGCGGTGACACTCTGTCCGCCAGCCTGGAACGACTGAGAAGCAGCGTTGTACTGAATCTGATTGTCGTAAGAGGAGTACGTGCCGGTCTGCGAGTTATATTGTAGAGCTGCGCTTGAACCAGTAGCCTCCAGCTGTTGGCTCTGAGGATTGTAGACGACTTGATTGCTCGTGTCGTTGGCATACCACGTACCGTTGGAGTACGAGACTGCCGCACCACCGGCTGGTCCGCTACCAGCAACTTCAAACGAGTTTTTGGCGTTGTCGTAGTAGACCTGTCCACCGGCAGCGACATACGTGCCGCCACCGTAATCACTGGTGGCGCTGTACGAGACTGGCGCACCGTAGTTGGAACCAGCCATATACAGATTGTTGTCAGCCGTGTTGAGCACAACGGA